>CANPDS010000020.1 GCA_947573015.1 uncultured Muribaculum sp. | reverse complement strand
CCTACGATAGCAACGGGCTTGGCTTATGGACTTTATGACCGTGCAAAATATGATGATGCTCTGTTGGATAGTTTTCCCGCGCATGAACATGTGGCGTTCAATGTAGCGTCTGAAGGTGTTGTGCTGTTGAAGAACAGAGGTGTGCTTCCGCTTGACTCCAGATCAGGGAAGATATTGCTTGTCGGAAGATATGTTGACGAGGTGCCGCGTACCGGAGTACATCCATACACGTCTGCTACTGTAGACGGTTACAATAATATTGTATTGCAGGAAGCGCTGTATGACATATATGGTGATAATCTTTCGGTAGAGTCTGATCCTACTGATGAGTCGTTACGTACTGCCGATGTGGTGATTGTATCGCTCGGCACAGAGGATAACGAATCGTTTGAGCGCCCTTTCGCTCTTCCTTCGTTGCAGGAAAAGCTGGTGCGCAGGGCTGTGGAGTGCAATCCAAATTGTGTGGTGCTGGTGAATTCCGGTTCCGGTGTGCGGATGACTGACTGGGCTGGTGATGCCGCGGCCATACTTTATGGGTGGTATCCCGGACAGAATGGCATGAGGGCTATAGCAGGTATTATATCAGGAGCGATCAATCCGTCAGGTAAGCTCCCGATAAGTATAGAGCGTGATTTCCGTGATTCTCCGGCAAAGAACACTATACCTGCAGGCGGTCAATTTTATAATACTACTGACAGGGCATACAACGAACGTCTGATTCAGCTTTACGATGTAAATTATGATGAATCGGTATTGGTGGGATACCGTTGGTATGATACCAAAGGTATAGAGCCATTGTTTCCGTTCGGACATGGATTGTCATACACCTCGTTTGAACTCACAGATCCTTCGGTCAAGATGAAAGAAGGAAAGATTCATGTGGAGGTGACATTGCGTAATACCGGTAATCGCAGCGGTGCAGAGGTTGTGCAGTTTTATAGTTCAGAAATAGCTCCTACTGTAGTTCGCCCTGAGAAAGAACTCCGGGATTTTGTCAAAGTCCATCTCAATAGTGGTGAAAAACGTAAGGTAGCTGTTGATATCGATCCTGCCGCACTTGGATTTTGGGATGATAATGTAGGCCGATGGCAGCTTAATCATGGAGATTATATCCTGCGGATAGGCACTTCTTCCCGTTGTTTGCCTTTGTCGGTATCTTTGGCTTTATGACCATTCTTATTATGAAATTTTAATACACAAAATCATCACTTTTAGGTATTTGAATGGCAGGGGAATTGTCGTAATTTTGCAGTCGGAAAGGAGTGCGGTATTGTGTGCTCCTGCCGGAGGGGTCGTGTTATGCTCTTAAGGTCAGACACGACTCTGTAAAATTAGAGACTCTAAAAGCCTATGATAGAACAGAGAGAACTGAGACTGCGGGCGATGCCGAGAGGCATTCATCTGGTAACCGGCGAGATAATGCGCCAGTTGCCACCGCTCCCTCCAACCGGATTGCTGCATCTGCTTATCAAGCATACGTCGGCGGCCTTGGCGCTTAATGAGAATGCAGATCCCGACGTGCGTCAGGATCTGCGTGCTATCTTCGACCGTCTTGTGCCGGAGAATGCGCCATATTATCTGCACACTGATGAGGGACCTGACGATATGCCGTCGCATGCCAAGTCGGTTATTGTCGGATCAACGTTGACTCTACCGATTACCGGCGGACATCTTAATCTGGGCACATGGCAGGGCATATATCTCTGTGAGTTCCGCGACTATGGTGGCCCACGCTCTATCGTTGCCACCGTCATCGGCGCATAATGGCATCTCTATAATCATTAATCCCCATCCATTTATGAGAAATATATTAACAATCGGAGTCATGGCGATGACGCTCTGCTGCGTGACTGCCGCCGAAGCGCAGGAGCCGGTCGACTCGCTTTATGAAGAGCTTCAGGAGGTGGTGGTGACTACCCCTAAGGGTGTGCGCAAGCTGCGTGGCGCTGTCAATGCTGAGCTGATATCGGCCTCGGAGCTTAAGCGTGCGGCATGCTGTAATCTGGGTGAGAGTTTCACCACCAATCCGTCGGTCGACGTTAATTATACCGATGCGGCTACGGGTGCACGCCAGATACGTCTTCTCGGGCTGTCGGGACAGTATGTGCAGATGCTTACCGAAAACATACCTAATTTCCGTGGTGCCGCCGCACCCTATGGACTGGGCTATATACCAGGGCCCTGGATGCAGTCGATACAGGTGTCGAAGGGAGCCTCTTCGGTCAAGAACGGCTATGAGTCGATCACCGGTCAGATCAATGTGGAGATGAAGAAGCCGCAGCTTGATCCGTCGCTTTCGGTCAATATGTATTACGACATGATGAACAAGCTTGAGGTGAATGCCGACGGCAATATGCATTTCGGACGCAACTGGAGCGGAGGATTGCTCACACATTTCGAGAATGGATTCAGCGGTCATGACGGTAACGACGACGGATTCATGGATATGCCGCGTGTGCGTCAGGTGTCGGCAATGCCTCGTGTGGCATATCTTGGCACAAAGTATGTGTTTCAGGCTGCTGCAAAGGTGCTTGATGAGCGGAGGATCAGCGGACAGGATGAGCACCATATCTCATCGTCTACCCATGGTATGCCGCTCTACCGCATACGTATCGACACACGGCGGTGGGAGGCGTTTACGAAAAATGCATTCATGTTTGACCGCGACAATGACGGCAATATCGCTCTCATACTATCCGGGTCGCTCCATGATCAGGATGCGGCCTACGGGCTCCGTGTGTGCGACACCGACCAACGTGAGTTTTACTCCTCGCTGATGTTTGAGCGTAAATGGAATTCCGTGCACGCTCTCAGTGCCGGATTGTCGTATAACTATGATTACTACCGTTTCCGCTATCGCATGGAGACTGATGCCGATCTTGCGTTGCAACGTAGTGTCAGCCGCGAAGGGGTGGCTGGTGCGTATGCCCAGTATACTCTCAATCTGGATGACAGGCTTGTGGCGATGGCGGGGCTGCGCTATGACTATAGCGATGTGTATGGTCCGATGGTGACGCCGCGCATGCATCTGCGATATAATCCTGCCGACGATCTGACCTTCCACGCGTCGGCCGGCCGTGGCTTCCGCTCGCCGCATCCGTTGGCCGAATATTCCTATCTCATGGCTTCATCGCGACGTATTGTGATAGCTGACAATCTGCACCGCGAGGCGGCATGGAATTATGGCGCCGGTGGGTCGTGGACTGTATATCCGGCCGGGAAAAAACTTGGATTTTCGGCTGAATACTATTATACGGATTTCTCCAACCAGCTGATGCTCAATCTTGACCGTGATCCACATGCGGCATATATTTATTCGGATGGCGGACGGTCATATTCGCATGCGCTACAGTTGGAGGTGTCGTTCGATCCGGTGAGTGAGCTTAGCCTCACTGCTGCATGGCGATTTACCGACGTGAAGGCCGACTATACGGGTAAGGGCTTGTCGCAAAAGCCTCTCACATCGCGTCATAAGGCATTGTTCACCGTAGGATGGTCGCCAAACATGGGGTTGTGGCAGGCCGATGTGTCATGCGCTGTAAATGGTGGTGGCCGTATGCCTGAGAGTTACACCTTGGCCGACGGTACGCCGGCATGGGGAGCTCGGTATAAGGCTTTTGTGCAGCTGAATGCTCAGGTCACACGCAATTTCCGCCATTGGGCCGTGTATGTCGGCGGTGAGAATCTCACCAATTTCCGACAGCCGCATCCTATTATCGGTGCATCCGATCCATGGGGACGCGATTTTGATGCCACAATGATCTATGGTCCGTTGCAGGGTGCTATGGTGTATGTTGGCTTCCGCTACAATATCACAAAATATCTTTGATCAGACTGCGTTTATTATACATAAGTAGTGGTTTGATTTGACCTACTGTTTAAATCTATTTATACACAATTTATACATATGAAGAAATATATTTTTATCCTTATGATGATGGTCATGGCCATGCCGTCCATCGTTTGTGCCAAGGGCAATGATAAAGCAACTGCTGTGTTTACTGTGACTCCGCAGATGACATGCCAGAATTGCGAGAACAAAATAAAAGGCAATCTGCGCTTCGAGAAGGGTGTAAGTTCGATTGTGACTGATCTGAAGGGTCAGACTGTGACCGTGACTTACGATGCCTCGAAGACCGACAAGGCAAAGCTTGTGAGTGCCTTCAAGAAAATCGGCTATGCCGCCACAGAAACTACATGTGGGCGTGTTGTCACTGACAAATGTGCTGATTCGAAAGGGACCCCATGCTGCCCGGAGGCCGTTCCGGCCGCTAAGTCATGTCAGCCTCATACACAGGGCTGTCACACACAGACTCAGACAAAGCAGGCTTGCGATAAACCTGCAAATTGCTGCGGTCAGAAATAAACTGTAATCCTTGGGAGAAGGTCGCATTGAGCGACTATGATAACCATATGAAGCAGTCCAATGTCTATCAGTTACAGACATTGGACTGTATTCTGTATTATGGATACCTCTACTGTTCTTACCACAGTGGATTTTGGGTGAGGTTGGGGTTGCGGTCAAGCTCTACGAGGGGGATTGGCCACAGCTCGTGGCGTGGCTGGTAGGAGCGTGTGTACATAAGGTCGCCGAGGATATCGGTGGCATTTTTTACTGACGATTCAAGCATTCCCCAACGGCGAAGATCCCAATAGCGCTGTCCCTCTCCGGCAAGTTCGAAAGCGCGTTCGCGGCGTATGCGGTCGGCCATCTCCTCCTTGCTGCTTACTTCCAGCCAAGCGGCGCCTGAGTTGAGTTCGGGCATGCCTGCACGTCGGCGCACTTTGTTGACTTCAGCGGCGGCTTTCTGTATGTCGCCGCTATCTTCATTGTAGGCCTCGGCGAGCATCAGCAGCACATCGGCCAGGCGTATAATGGGAAATTCATAGGGGGTACGGTTGTATTCGCCCCAGTAGCCGTCGAGATTGCCTGTCGGGATAAATTTTCGCCAGAAATATGAGTTCCATCCTTCGGAATTGCGTATAAATGCCATAGCTTCCATCGGCGCACCACCTTTTGTGGGATCGGCCAGTACGAACTGTTTGTCCATTGGCGATGATCCTGCGTCGGTGCCCAGATAGTGTGAATAGGGAGTGATGAGGTTGAGGCACAGGCGAGGGTCGCGTTTACGGTATGCATCCATCACCTTTGTCGTGTCGCAATCCAAGGTGCTGGTAACGGTAGTGCTCCCCTGATCGATCGCCACGCACATGTATTTGCGGCGCAACTGTGGGTCGCCATCGTTGAATCCGGGGAATACGTCATCCCAGTTGAAGGGTGATCCATCGAGGTTTTCATACATGTCGGCGAGCGTGGTGGATGGAACGATGCAGTTGCCGGCGATAAGGCGCATGGTCGACTTGTTGCCGAAGTACGACACTATGTCGAGCGCATATCCGGCTGTGTTGCCGTCGATCGATTGTATGGAGAAAATCATTTCAGGGCTGTGAAGGCCGTTGTAGAGGCGGAATAGTTCGTTGTAGTCGGAGTGTAAAGCGTAGCCGTAGTTGTTTGAGCGGTTGTAGACGATCTCCTCGAAATCGCTGATCGCTTTTTTCCATTCACGGTTGAATAGATACACTTTGCCACGCAGAGCGTAGGCTGCTCCTTTTGTGGCGCGTCCCAGGTCGGCACTCTCCCAGCTGACGGGAAGTTTGTCAATGGCCTCGGTGAGATCATCAATGATGTGGGCGCGTAGTTCGTCGGCGGAGATGCGTGGATTTTTAAGGTTTGAGAATTCCTGGTTGATGTCGCATGTCTCGTCGTAATATGGCACTCCACCCCAGCAGTTAAGCATACGGAAGTAGGCCATGGCGCGAAGGAATTTAGCCTCTCCGGTCACGCGGTCGATGGTCTGCTGTGAGATCGGCATTCCCGCCACATTGCGTATCACGGTGTTCGAGCGGTGTACGAGTTCGTAAAGATACTGCCAATGGTTTTGCACTCCGCTGCTGTTGGAAGCGAATGCTGTGCCTCTTGATATGTCGGCCCATGGGGTTGTGCCGTCGGCGATGTCGCTGCACATGTCGAATGTGAATTCCATGCCGAAACACCATTGGGCTTTCATCGCGGCATATAGTCCTACGGCAGCCTGTCTGGCATGCGCCTCTGTTTTCCAGTACGTCTGTCCCGACAGTTGATCGGCTGGAGTGTAGTCGAGACTTTCACATCCGGGCATTATCAACGCTGAGATTGATAGCATGGAGGAGATGAGGAGTGTATGGAGGGTTGAGTTCATGAGTCGGTATTGGTTAGAATGATACATTGAGTCCGATGGAATACTGGCGCACGGCCGGATAGCCTACCGTAGCCCCAACTTCCGGGTCAAGACCGGGGAATGAAGTGATTGTAAACAGGTTGTCGATACTGGCATACACCTTAAGCGACTCTATGAATACTTTCGAGGTGATGCTCGCCGGCACAGTATAGCCGAGCTGGATGTTTTTGCAGCGTAGATATGAGGCGTCGTGTACGAATGCGTCGCTGGCTATGTTGTTGCGTCCGTCGGCGCTGTTGCGCAGGCGCGGGTATCTGGAGGCATATGGATTCTGAGGTGTCCAAGCGTTGTCGGTGATATCTTTGTTGAGCGATTGTCCCATGACTGTCACAAAGCGGAATGCCTGATTGTTGTAGTAGACCTTGTAGTCGGCTGTGCCTTGCAGCTGCATGCTGAAATCGAAGTTGTTCCAGCGCAGTCCGAGTGATGCTCCGAAGGTGAATGCCGGCAGAGTGCCGTGGCCGATCTCTATGCGGTCGGAGGCATCGAGATTGCCGTCGTGGTTGGTGTCGGCATACAGGAAGTCGCCCAGTTCCGGGCGCTGATATGTGGCGAAATAGCTGGGATTGGCCTTTACGAGCGATTCCACATATGCAAGGTCGGCCTCGTCGCGTACAATGCGGTCAACTTTCATCACATACAGTTGATTGATGGGTTTGCCTTCCTGGGTTTTGTACACACCGTCGATCGACGATACATCGCCTTGGAATTTTGTCACCTTGTTTCTGACGTAGCTCATATTTAATACGACATCATACGTAAATTTTCAAATGCTGTAGTTCCAGTGTATGTCGAATTCGAAGCCGCGGTTGTTTACCTCTCCGGCGTTCTGGTTGGGTACGGTGCTTGTGCCATGTTCCAGAGGCGCCGGCAGGGAGATGAGTATCCCTTTGGTGTTTTTTGTGTAGATATCGGCCGATCCGCTGAGGCGGCTGTTGAACAGTGCGAAGTCGATGCCGATATTGGTCATGTAGGTTTTCTCCCATGTGAGATGTGAGTTTGAGAGCACGGTCTGTGCGAATCCTCCGGCAATGGAGCCGTTGAGCACATAGTTGGCGGTAGCGTATAGCGACTGGTACATGTAGTAGCTCGTGGTATCGTTGTTGCCGAGCGATCCGTACGAAGCCCTTAGCTTCAGAGTGTCAAGCCATCGGCGTGCCGGGGTCATGAAGCTCTCTTCGGAGATACGCCATCCGGCCGATACCGACGGGAAATATCCCCAGCGGCACCCTGGGGCGAATTTGGATGATCCGTCGGCACGCAGGTTGGCCTCAAGCAGATACCTGTCGTCCCAGGAGAGGTTGATTCTTCCGAAGTATGACCGCATGGCCCATTCGGTATAGTTGCCTCCTATGGCTCCGTTTGTGGCAGCTGCATCGAGTGATGTAAGGGAGTCGTCGATGAGGTCATAGCGTAGGAAGTGTTCGTTTTCCTCTTTGTTGTATTCCTGGCTGGCTCCTGCGAGAATCGATGCATGCAGGCGTGATATTTTAAGATTGTAGGTTGCCGTTATTTCTGAGGCGCGGTAGGTGTTGGCGTAGTTGTAGCGGCGGATATATGTCCGCACCACACCTTCGCGTATCAGCACCGGTCCTTCGGCGGTGAATCGGAAGAGGTCGCGGTCGGTGAGATGCTGCTCTACACGTCGTGTCCAGTAATTGTAGGTGTATGAGCCTTGTATCGAGAGCCCTTTGAGGGGTTGCACACGTGCAAACAGTTTTGCTACCGTGCGGCGTGTTTTTGTGGGGAATTCGGTCTTGTAGAACCATTGGCGACGGTAGGGGTTGAAATTGCTCACGTTTTCCTCTTCTGGATTCTGTATGCCGCCATACAGACCAGTGGCAGGATCGTATAGTGTCATGCCTGGAACGGTGTTGAAAGCACCTGATCCAAATATCACGTCGCCACCGGCGGTGGCATTCTCCGACGAGGGGTTGTTGCTGTCGATATAGCCGAAGAGGTTTGTACCGATTGTAAGCCACGGCTTCACGTTGACTTCAAGGTTGGTCCGGAGCTGGTAGCGTTTGTAGTCGGTGTAATATATCATGCCGGGATTGTCGACATAGCCGAACGATAGGTTGTAGCGCACGCGACGTCCGCCACCCGTCACCGCAAGGTTATGGTTCTGCACTACCGAAGGATTGCGGTATATGTGGTCCTGCCAGTCGGTGTTGGGGTAGATGGTGGGGTTGCGTCCGGCATCGTTGCGCCATTCGTCGATTTTACCTTGTGAGAAACGTGCTGCCTGTCCGTTGGCGATCAGCCCGGCATTCTGTATCTCCATGAAATCGGCATAGTCTGTGACGAGGTTCAGGCGCTTTGCCACTGTCTCGAATGAAACGTTTCCGCTATATGTGAAGCGGGGTGATGACTCGGCACCCTGACGTGTGGTGATGAGGATAACGCCGTTGGCTGCGCGCGATCCGTAAATGGCTGCCGATGCTGCATCTTTGAGTATCGAGATATTCTCTATGTCCTGTGGGTTGAGATCGCTAATGGCGATTCCTGTCATGCCGTCGACCACCACAAGTGGCGCTGAATTGTTGAGAGTACCTTGTCCGCGCACGGTAATACTCTGCGCCTCATAGCCCGGAGTGTTGCCGCCGCTGTTGGTCACAGTGAGTCCGGGAGCCAGTCCGGCCAGTGCGTTTGTGGCATTGGTGAGCGGACGGTCGGCAAGAGCATCCTTGCCTATGGATGCGACGGATCCGGTAAGATCGACCTTGCGTTGTGTGCCGTAGCCTACTACCACCACTTCATCGAGCACCTGCCGGCTGATAGGCATGGCCACAGCATAGTGGTTGGCATCGGCTGTGACGTGTAGCCTCACGTTATCGTAGCCGATGTATGATATGTCGAGTATGGCTGTCGGTGAATCGATGGTCAGATAAAATTTGCCGTCGATGTCGGTTACAGTGCCTACTGAATTGGCCTCACCGTCGATTTTCACGGAGGCTCCGATTATGGGCATACCGTTTTCATCGTTGACCACACCCGATATGCGGCGGGATGCTGTTGCCGTTTCGCCTGACGATATAGTTTCGCCGGTTGCAGTAGCTCCGTGGATGTAGAGCGGTGAAATGAGTGCAATAAGTGTAGTGGCGATGAGTAAGAGTTGTTTCATCAAATGGAGTGATATGTGTGAGCGATTAAACGTTGTCTTGTTAAGTATATTTAGCATAACCGTTGAAAAGGTTAAAATGTTTTGTGGTAAATTTACATTGAGGTCCGTAGATGTTAAAGAGTGTGTTAATAAACGGCTGGATTCTGTCGATAAACGTCATTCCCGATGCATTGCAAGGTTCGAATAATCACACTACCTTTGTTAGACACACTCTAATAGCCATTTATAATAGATAAGCCGCTATAATCATGAATTTCTTAAAACGAAGGATCGGATATGTCATCGACATGTTTTTTTGTCTGATATTCATGCCGTTGCTGATAGTGCTTAGTCCGGCCTACCGATGGTTGTCGGAATGGCCCAATTTCACATATCTGCTGATTGGATGTCTTTATGCCGATTATTTCGTGGTGAGGATATTTCGTATGCCACGGCTTTTCGTGAAACGCCGGTATTGGGCCATAGCGCTGATCATGGCAGTGCTGATCGCCGGCAACTATATGCTTAGCCGCTACCGTCTGCCGCCTGTTACATTCAATGCCCCGTCGCTTACATCGCTATACAACAATATCCGCGACTATAATCAGGCGATAGGTGTGTGGCTTATGTTTTCGGTGGTGATGGGTTATGCTCTGTCCATGTCGTTTATTCATGAACTGTATCAGCAGCTTATCGCAAAAAAGGAGTTTGAGCTACAGAAAAATCGTGCTGAGCTGGCTTTGTATAAGGCGCAGATCAATCCACACTTCCTTTTCAATACTCTCAACTCTCTGTATAGCCTTATCATAGGCACATCGGATCGGGCTGAATCGGCTTTTGTGAAATTCATGGATTTGGTGAAGTATACCTATACGAGTGTTGATCATGAGACAGTGGCTCTGCGTGATGAGATCGAGTATATCCGCAATTATATCGATCTGCAGTCGCTGCGTCTTAACCAAAGTGGAGTGGCGCTGTGATGTCGATGACTATGCTGTTGAGATTCCGCCGATGATCATCATAACGTTTTTGGAAAATGTGTTCAAGTACGGTGTCTCGGCTCAGGATGACTGTATGATTTCCATAAGGATCGAGGTGAAGGATGGTGTGCTTGAATTCAATACACGCAACAGGGTGATGAAGCGTGTGGATGAGTTTCGCACGGAGGCTCCGGTAGGGATAGAGAATTGCCGGGCACGCCTTGACTGTCTGTTTCCATCGGGCTATTATCTGAAAGCTGGAGAGTATGAGGGGATATATAAGGTAAATCTGAAAATAAATTTGTCATGAACCGGATACTCAGATGTATAGCTATAGATGATGAGCCTCTTGCTCTGGAGGTGCTTGAAAAATTCTGTGCCCGCTACGGAGGTATATCGATTGATACGTATTCGAATCCTCAGGAGGGTATGAGCGCGCTTGCCGACGGGATGTACGATGTGGCTTTTCTTGACATACAGATGGGTGATGTCAATGGACTGAATATAGCAGCGTCGATTCCTGCGGATACGTGTTTCATATTCACCACGGCATATCTGGAGTATGCATTCGATGGTTTTAATCTTGATGCTATCGACTATCTGCACAAGCCTTTTTCGTACGATCGCTTCAGGGTGGCTGTCGACAAGGCCATAAGGCGGTTGGAATACAATGACGTGGTGGAGGCAGGCAAGAGCATAGTAGTGAAGCAGGAATATAACAATGTCACCATAGCGCTTTCTGACATACTCTATGTGGAGGCGATGGAGGGGTATTGCAAGATATTCCGAAGCAACGGTGTGTGCACTCTCTCTCGTGTGATGCTTAAGACTCTGGGGGCCATGCTTCCGGCAAAGCGTTTTATAAGGATCCACAGATCGTATATCGTTTCGGCAGATAAGGTGAGAAGTTTCACGCGACAGAACATAACGCTGGTCAATGGAGTGACCATTCCTGTCGGACGTCAGTATAGCGGCAATCTCGCAGGACTTTCCGGCCGGTGAGCTCAGGTTGGATAACGGTGTTGGCCATGCGGTTGCGCGCCGGCCGGTGTTTAGCGAAATTATTCGTAACTTTGCAGAGTAGTTGCTTACTCGATAACAATGAATCAGAACACAGTCACAACAGAGTCGCGCACGGCTTTCCGTGTGCTTTTTGCTATCAGTCTTGCTCATCTTCTCAACGATATGGTGCAGAGTATTGTGCCGTCGATCTATCCGATCATCAAGGATGATATGGGCCTGTCGTTTGTGCAGATCGGAGTGATCACCCTTGTGTTTCAGATGACCTCTTCGCTATTGCAGCCATTTGTCGGAGTGTATGCCGACCGCCGACCGAGTCCTTATGCCCTGGCGTTGGGAATGTGTTTTACTCTTGCAGGTCTGATATGGCTTGCTTTTGCTGCCGGATATGGTGCCATGCTGGGCGCTGTAGCGGTGATAGGGATGGGCTCGTCGATATTTCATCCGGAGGCCTCACGTGTGGCACAGCTTGCTGCAGGTAGGCAGAAGGGGCTTGCGCAATCGATATTTCAGGTTGGGGGCAACGGACCGCTCCTGGCGGCATTGATCGTGCTGCCTCACGGGCGAATCGCCGTGCTGTGGTTTGCATTGGCTGCGATACTTGGCGCTGCGATACTTACGAAGATAGGTGGATGGTATAAGCGTGTCATACGCAGCATCGACCGTAATAGCCGTGGTGTGGCTTCGGTGGTCGATCATCTCAGCAAGGGGCGTATCAACATGGCGCTTTTAGTGCTGGTGGTGCTTACTTTCTCAAAGCAGTTTTATCTGGCGAGCATGACAAGCTATTTCACATTTTTCCTTATTGATAAGTTTGGCATGTCGATACAGAGTTCGCAGTTGTGTCTGTTTGCATTTCTGGCTGCATCGGCCATAGGTATTATCGCCGGAGGATTTATAGGTGATAAGATCGGGCGTAAGTATGTGATATGGTGCTCGATACTCGGTGCCGCTCCTTTTGCTCTGGCATTGCCTTACGTGGGAGCGACACTTACTGTGGTGCTCGCGGTGATCGTTGGATTGGTGATATCGTCGGCATTTTCGGCGATATTGGTTTATGCTACAGAGCTTAAGCCTGGTAAGGTTGGCATGATAGCCGGTCTGTTTTTCGGTCTGTCGTTTGGCCTTGGAGGAGTTGGCGCGGCATTTTTCGGGTGGCTTGCCGATGTGCGTAGCATCTCCTTTGTGTTTGAGGTGAGTACTTTGCTGCCTCTCCTTGGCATAGTTGCCGCTTTCCTTCCCGATTTAAAGAAGATCGACAAAGCGTGAGGTCGCTTTTGATATCCGACACAGGTAACGGCGTGCTAAAGAATAGTGCTGCATGCCATAGATAACGCATTGTGTGGCAACGATAACGGATGCGGACTGACAGTGAGAACATTCACCGCCAATAACCGTTACCCTTATATGATTATTTTCATTTCAAGGTAATCATAAATATACATTGCATACTTTTTACATCCTAAAATCGAAGATATGATAGTTGATGCGTTGCTCCTGATCGTGGGCTTGGTGATGATACTGTTTGGAGCCAATTGGCTCACTGACGGGGGATCGGCTGTGGCCAAGCGTTTTGGTATAAGCGAACTGGTGATCGGCCTGACTATTGTGGCTTTCGGCACGTCGGCCCCGGAGCTGGTGATCAGTGCGATGTCGGCGGTAAAGGGCAATGCCGGTCTGGCTATAGGCAATGTGGTGGGCAGCAATATATTCAATGTGCTGGCTATCATCGGCGTTGTGGCCATGGTGCGTCCTATCAAGGTGGAGCGTGGAATAATGACCAATGAGATTCCATTGGTGGTGCTGGCGTCGGTAGCGTTGCTTGTGTGTGGCAACGGGCATTTGCTTGACGGTGATGCGACCGACTCGCTGACTCGTGTGGATGGTATAATGCTGCTGTTGTTTTTCATGGTGTTCATGCGCTATACATTCTCGATCGCCAAGAGCGGAGAGGATGTTGCCATGCCGGCGGCAGATGATGATGGTAGCAATGAGTCGCATAAGGATGTCTCTGTATGGAGGGCATGCGTTATGATTGTGCTTGGATTGGCCGGGCTGGTATGGGGCGGCGATATTTTTGTTGACAGTGCGTCGGGCCTGGCGGAGAGGATTGGTGTCAGCGATGCAGTGATCGGTCTGACAATCGTGGCTATGGGCACTTCGCTTCCGGAGCTTGCCACATCGGTTGTGGCTGCTATGAAAGGGCGTCCCGGACTTGCTGTCGGCAATGTGATAGGCAGCTGCCTGTTCAATATCTTTTTTGTGCTTGGTGTGTCGGCCACAATCCATGAGCTTCCTCTCGGAGGAATAGGAAATTTCGACTTGTTGGTGATGACCGGAGCGGCGCTGCTCTTCTGGCTTTTCGGCTGGATAATAAAGGAGCGCACCATCACTCGTGGTGAGGGTGCGCTGATGGCCTTATGTTATGTGGCTTATACGGCTATGCTTATAGCCGGGGTGTAAAGGGCGTGGTGATATCTGTGTATTTAATAGTGGTGATATCTGTGTATTTAATAGGTGTTTTTAATAATAAATGTTATGAGGCATCGTGTCATCTGTTGCCGCAGATTACTGTGCCGGAACTCCTTTGGCTTTTAGTAACGTTTTTTGCCTTTAGCGAGCGGCACTTGATATCGCCGCTACTTGATGCTGACAGTATGGCGTTGACGCAAGTGCCGGATATTTCTATATCGCCACTGCTGCTCGCGTCGGCATAGACATTGGTAGCCTTGATGCATTTGATCTTTATGTCAGCGCAGCTCGATGCTTTGGCGTTGAGATCGGTGCATGTGGTATTGACCAGTTTTACATCACCGCTGCTTGACGCATTGGCTGATAGCTGTTTGCAGGATAGACTTAATAGCTTTACATCGCCGCTGCTTGAGGTCTTTATGGTCACATTGCCCGATGCGGATACGTTTCCACCTGTTACATCGCCGCTGCCCGATGTGGTGATTGTGAGATTGCCTTTGGTGTTGAGTGGGCTTTTGATTTTTATGTCGCCGGAACTTGATGTACGGAGTGAATTGACCGCCGGAGCTGATACGCGAACTTGGGGAGCTACTTTGCCCCAGAACTTTATGGAAGCTGTGGTGCTGACCGTAAGTACGCCTTGGTCAACTTTAACGTCGATGTAATCGATCACATTGCCGGGAGCGTAAATCTCCACGTGTTGCGATCCGCTTGCCGATGGGGTGTAGATCACGTCGATGGCGTCAGATGTGGATATGCCGTTGAACCGGGTGGTCTGAACTTTTTTGGTGGTGTAGTTTTTACCGGCTACTATTGTTTTAGCCGAAGCGATGCCTCCTGCTAATATGGCGATCGTGGCAATTGCTGTCAGGTTTATCTTATTCATAGTTTTTGTGGATGATTTGCGTTTACTCATTGTTTTGTGCAACTCAGATAGCCGTATGGACTGTATGTTGCTTTTTTGTATTTGGATGCATATAGGGGGCTGAAAGTTGCATGGATAGGTGTTTTTTGTGGAAAGTTCGTTTTGTGAAAATTTTGGAAATTTGGGCACGATGACATTTTTTAATTACATAAGATTATCGCTTGTAAAAAATATTTACTAACTTTGCCGACGTAATGCCCGGATGGCGGAATCGGTAGACGCGACGGTCTCAAACACCGTTGGAGCAATCCATCCCGGTTCGATCCCGGGTCCGGGTACTGATAATGGCTGATAATCGCATGATTGTCAGCCATTATTTTTGTTTTAAGGTGTGCTAAAAGTGTACTGTCGGAAGAGTGATTGCAAAAAAAAGCTGAAAGCGATGTCGGTACTTCTCGCAATCAGGAATTGCGTACTGAAGGGTGGAACAGTATGAATAGCTTATCGGCTATAATTGCTCATAGCGCATAATTGAGCGAAAATTGTAAGAACGGGCGAGTTGGCATAGGTAGGTCGAAGTATATTTTTGTACCGGTAATGCCTGTGACACGGCTTGACATCTTTAGAATGACACCACCTTGCACCTCTCCATAGAGATTTGTGGCAATGCGGCGTTTATACTTTATGCCAGGGCGGAAATTGGTATTGGTATATCGGCATCTTTCAGGCAATCCCGGATGGTTGGGTCTGAAGTAGAACGATCTGACATCGACATCGCCACCTATTGTTATGAGATCGTACTTAGTGGGGGTGTAATCCATACCGAACATGCCTCCGTATAAGTTGATTGCCAAGTTGTCGTTAAATCGGTGACGGTATATGAATACGAGAAATGCAGGCACCTTTGAGGTGGAGTTTATCAATATAAGTGGTCCGATGCCAAATTGGGTGCTGCGGTTGGCGCGCAACATAAATAGCCCCATTGCAATTCCGGATATACGTTGAAAGCGTCTGTCGCCCCAGTCGATCGACATTGTCGCGAATGCCATAAACGGACACCCGAAAAGTTTGTTGCGGAATGTTGTGGATAATCCGGCTTGACCATATATATGGGTCTTGTTCATGCCCATGAGTTGAGGATCGTAACCGTCAGGTAGTGCATCCGATGAAAAATCAGAGTACAAAGAGTTGTAATTGGCGTTTGCTGAGAGAGAAAACTTCTTATTCTTTAGAAGTTCATATGACACGCGTGCATTGAAATGGTCAGAGACGGGAGCGTTGGTATAGTCGTATGATATCTTCATATTGGTTTTTACCATACCGTAACTGTCGGAAGGTACGTCGCCGGCTTGCTGTGCCATGCAATGTGAGTTGATAGAATGATAAAGGATAAATAGCAGAGACAGATATATGCAGCGTAGTGGGATTGTTTTTCCCTGGGTATCGGTTGATTTCATGTGTTTATTTTGCGATTGTAGAGAGGTGGCTTATGGCTAAAGACTTCGGTATGTGTGGTCTCCGCTTCTACATTATTGTATGAAGTTTTGTATGGGATAAAATGAAAAATAGCTGTAACTTTATGAGTTACAGCTATTTTCATTTAGTTTGTTGGCGGAGAGAGAGGGATTCGAACCCCCGGAGGGGTGACCCTCAACGGTTTTCAAGACCGCCGCAATCGACCACTCTGCCATCTCTCC
>CANPDS010000019.1 GCA_947573015.1 uncultured Muribaculum sp. | reverse complement strand
TCTTTTCCGCCGGATTCTCTGCTATGGTATAGTACTCGGCATCGGCTGGCTTCTCTACTCCGGGATCGTTGTCGCCGGAGGGATTGTTGCCGTCGCCATTGCCCGGGTCGGTATATGTGCCTGTAAGGGCTGAGTAGATCATGTCGGCCATCTGCCGGTGACCTTCTGCATTGTAGCGATATCCGTCGGACAGGTAGTTGACGGCATCTACGGCCGATGCCGTGTTGATTATATCCACGTTGAGTTTGTCGGCCACCTCACGCAGAATTGGGTAAAGCTCCTCGCGCAGCACGTTGCCACGGATGTTGCTTGTATTGCGGTCGCCCTTTGTGCGAGTAGGGAGGCACACATAGATCTTGACCGAGGCGTTGGTCTGCCTTATGGCCTCGACCATATCTGACAGATCCTTTTCGAGATCTGCCTTGTTGGCCCAGTTCCATTCGGGAGTGTCTTTCTCTCCGAGATCGATGGTGACTATATCGGGCGACTGCTTCAATACATTGTTGGTGAAATCATTGTGGTCGACGTAGCCGCATGTTATGGTGGCGTTGGCACTCTCTTTGCCTGAACGCAGTATGGTGCGGTTGACAATTCCGGCATTGACTGTGGTCATAGTTCCTTCCGAGAGAGTCTGAATCACTGACGGATAGTATTCGTCGGTGTTGACGCCGGTCTTGAGGCGGGTGCCGCCAATGCACGACACTATCTGTGTCTTACGTGGAGTGTGCGACGGATCGTATGTCCCGGAATCACCCTCAAGAAGGGCCTTGGCTATACGTTTTGCCATGATTCCGGCTCCTATGGCATTGGGATGTACGCCATCGCCGTAGGCCGATTCCCATTCAGTGCCGAGCGAGTCCTCCATAACGGTGTGGAGATTGATCACCGGTATGCCGTATTCTTTGCCCAGCTCATATATCTCCGGTATTATCTTGTGGATGTTGGTCTCTAATATACCATAGTCCGGCTTGATCGTGCGCAGAGGCAAGCATAGGTATATCTTTGGGTTCGTCTCAAGGTCGCGGAATGAGTTGATGATGGTGCGCATGTCGGTCTTGAAGCGTTCTGGACCTGTCCAGTTCTCCGGTTTTGAGTCGTTGGTACCGAGCTTGATGACTACGATATCCGGGTTGAAGGCCAGGGCCTTGGGATAGACATCGCGGTTCATATAGCTGCTCGCATCGGATATAGTCTGTGCGGTGGCTCCGCTGCTACCGAAGTTGCTCACTTTGTATTCGCTACCGAGAATGTTCTGGAGTTGCGAAGGATAGTTTTGGCTGGCATCGCTGATCCCCGATCCGGCGGTGATGGAATTGCCTACGCACGCCACGCGTATCTGCCCGGCTGTCTGGATGGCGCTGCTTCCTGACAGGAGTAAGGCGCATGCGAGAATGTGCAATAATCGTTTCTTCATGATGAATATTAATATTTGAATGAATAATGGTATTTTACCTTTGTGCTACTGTGATATCAACGGATATGCCTGTAGGGTATGTGCAAAAGTACCATGCCGGAGATTAATGTGGCGCTTAATAAAGCGGTTAATTCCTACTTAATTTTAAGGGGGTGTTTAATATCATGTTGTATAACATACAATATTTCCGCTTTGCAGTATCATTATGATGATAAACTCTGTACTTAACATTTTGGAATAGAGTTAAGAACTTGGAGTCATCATGGCACCAAGCTCCGGCTCTGATGCGCCACATCACTATGGCGGAGTATATGTGGTTTGCTCGGGTATGGCCTACTTCCGCCCGAAATCGGCGGGGATCTCGCCCCATGTCTCGGTGTCCCATTTTACAACGGGGCAGCGTGAGGTGTGTGTCTGCACCCAGCGCTCGGCGCGGGCAAGTGTCTCAAGCAGCTTGGCATTTTCGGGGGTAGGGGCGAGGCTGGTGCGGGCACGGCGGTTGCGAAGCCATGATTGGGCTATGCGGCTGTCGGAATATATGGTGCGTACCCAGCCTTTTTGCTCGCACAGCGCGAGCGCATGCACCAGGGCCAGGAATTCGCCTATGTTGTTGGTCCCCTGTGCTACCGGACCAAAGTGGAACAGCTCCTGACCGGTGCCTACCACGACTCCACGGTACTCCATTGCCCCCGGATTGCCTGCGCACGCCGCATCTACCGCTATGGCGTCGAGTTTGATCTCGGGGAATGCCTCATAGTTGATTATCTTCGCTTTATGGTCGGCAAGCGCACGCAGGGCGTACAGCTCGTCGCGACCATCGCCACGGAATGCCTCTGTGGCGGCTGTCTGTGATGTGAAGCTCTTATAGCGTGCTCCGGGAAATCCCTCTACTTGCTCCTGAGCGTCCTCCCATGAATCATATATACCGGGGGCGCGCCCCTCCCATACTACATAAAATTTTCGTGCCATAATGCCTGTTGTGATATCTATGAGGTCTGTCGGTAATGTCTGAAAAGTGAATCTATCGGTAACTATGTAGCAGCAGCTCCTGGTGCTTGCCGCCTGACATCAGATGCAATTGATAAGCAGCGCGATATCTATCGCGCGCATGCCGCATGCCATGGCAATCCGGCTATTCACAGGTTTACCCATGAATGTCACCACGGCGCGCTGCACTCCCGGAAGCAACCGTACAGTGTTGACCGCGCCATCACATTCCATCATGTCGTGGAGCAGTGACAGGAACGTATTGCCAAGCGCCATGGCCGCTGTGCGTGGCACCGTGTTGCCGATGCATGTGTAGCATATGCGTGTGCCCGGAGGCACGGCGCGCATACTCTCGGTAGCTGTTATGTCGATTGCTGGCAATGACGGGCACACTGTAGCTCCATCGGGATTGAGGTCCATCAGTATCACTCCGCGCTTCATCAGGTTGACCTGCTCCGCGCTTATCGTGCATGCTTCGCGCATCGGGGTCGCTACCACTACATCGGCTGTGCGCAGCGCGTTCTCAAGCACTCTCGGATGCATCACCGAGGTGGCAACCGCTCCTCCCTGCATTCCGGTAGCCTGACGCAGACGGTACACATCGTTGTCGAGCATCCTTACGGTAGCCCCCAGCCCGAGTGCCGACGCGGCTGCCGCACGTCCGGCTATCCCGGCGCCAAGTATCAGCACCTCGCATGGATTTATGCCCGCTACGCCTCCGAGAAGTATCCCTTTGCCATGGTTGGGCGATGCCAGCATTGCCGAGGCCATGGCCATGGCGGCACGGCCGTCGATTTCGCTGAGTATGTCGGCAAAGGGTGTGTGGCCATCGGGGTCGCCCAGTAGATCGATAGCGATGGTCACGATGTTGCGGCGCAGCAGCTCGCGCACGGTGTCGGGCGATGTGTCTACGCTGTGGAGCAGGGTGAGCAGCATCGCGCCTCGCCTCATGGTGCGTATGTCGTATCCGGAAAGCGGTGCCAGAGTTATTACAAGATCTGCCTCAAAGGCTTCCGTGCGGTCAGTAATGCGTGCTCCGTGGCGCATGTAGGCGGTGTCGTCGTAGTGTATCGATGCGGAGCCGCCGCTCTGCATGCGCACCTCATAGCCTCGGTCGGTAAGCACGCCTACGGCCTCAGGGGTGAGCGGAAAGCGCCTTTCGCGACTCCCTTTTGGCGACGGTAGGCCGATTGATATGCGGCGGCGCATGGTGGCGCTGCATGCGGCCTGGGGTTCCGGTATGAAATGTTCGGATGGGTCAGACATGATCGGATAGTTGGAGAGCGCTCATATCGATGTGAGCGGAAGGTTGAGAAATTCAGCGAACTGTCGTGCGGTGACGGCTTTTTCCTGCTCGTTGTCGAGCTTGTTGGCGGCAAACCGCATGGTGGCTTTGGAATAGTGGGGCATACGTGCCTCAAGCGCGCGGATGATGAAGTCGAGCAATTCGTCATCATTTTTGTCGGCGATGAGGGGACGCTTGTGGCGACCGCGTTTCAGCCGCTCGTGCAGCCGTTCGATGGTGGCGTCGAGATACACCGTGATGCCGTGGGAGTTCATCCACTCCATGTTGTCGAAAAAACATGGAGTGCCACCTCCGCACGCTACTATCACATCCTCGAATTCTCCTACCTCATGGAGCATGGCCTGCTCGCGTAGGCGGAATCCATCTTCACCCTCTTGGGCGAATAGTTCGCGCACGCTCATGCGGTAGCGCGACTCGATGTAAGTGTCGAGGTCGATAAACTGCATGCCGGTGATGCGCGACACCTCCCGACCCATGGTCGACTTGCCGCTACCCATGTAGCCTATGAGAAATATCGGTTGCATTCTGCAAACCTACACAAAAAAACTGATATTTTAAACAGCTATGTGGCGCTATTATGGGAAAATGTGAGTAAATTTGTAAACCGTAATTTTATAAGTGACGGTTAAAACACCCTTTAAGTTGACCAACATATAATAAGCTATGGACTTGTTTGATAAAGTCAGTGCCGACATCAAGTCGGCCATGCTTGCACGCGATCAAGTGCGTCTTGAGGCATTGCGCGGCATAAAGAAGGAATTTCTTGAGGCTAAGACCGCAAAAGGCTCTGATGGCTCACTCTCCGATGAGATGGCTACAAAGGTGCTCGTGAAGATGGTGAAGCAGCGCAAGGAGAGCGCGGAGATATACAATCAGCAGAATCGTCCCGAACTGGCTCAGGAAGAGCTTGCACAGGCTGCTGTTATCGAGGAGTACCTGCCTAAGCAGCTTTCTGATGAGGAACTGACAGAGGAGCTTAAGAAAATCATCGATCAGGTCGGCGCTACCTCTGCCAAAGAGATGGGCCGTGTGATGGGTGTGGCATCGAAGGCTCTTGCCGGACGTGCCGACGGCCGGGCCATCTCAGCCAAGGTAAAGGAGCTCCTCGCCTGATTCAGAGCGAACATCTCCCATACTGCACTAAATTCAAGGTGTATGTAGACATCTCCTCTGATTAACGTAGTGACGCACCTTGGTGCGTCCGCAAAAACGCAAAAAAACGAAAAAATATAAACTCATGCTCACACTCCAACAGATAAAGGATGATCCCAAACGCATTGTCGAGCGACTTGCCGTGAAGGGATTCGACGGTGAAGCCGCCATAAACGAGATAATCGAACTCGATACCACACGCCGTCAGGCGCAGCTCAACAACGACACCAAAGCCGCCGAGCTCAACCGGCTCGCCGCTTCGATCGGGCAGCTCATGAAGAGCGGTAAGAAAGATGAGGCTGAAGAGGCCAAGAAGGCTGTGGCTGCTTTAAAGGATGAGCAGAAAGCCATTGCCGACGAGCTCTCCCGCACAGAGGCCCGCATCCGTGAGATACTTCTGTCGGTGCCCAATGTGCCTTGCGACATGGTGCCCGAGGGAAAGACCGCTGAGGACAATGTAGTGGAGAAGACAGGTGGCGTGATACCTGAGCTTCCTGCCGATGCGCTTCCCCATTGGGATCTGGCCAAGAAGTACAATATCATCGACTTCGACCTCGGCGTAAAGATCACCGGTGCTGGCTTCCCGGTATATCTTGGCAAGGGCGCGCGTCTGCAGCGTGCCCTGATACAGTTCTTCCTCGACGAGGCCGGAAAGGCCGGATACCTTGAGGTAGAGCCTCCGTTTGTTGTAAACGAGGCATCAGGCTACGGCACCGGACAGCTTCCCGACAAGGAGGGACAGATGTACTATGTCAATGAAGACAATCTGTATCTCATACCTACCGCCGAGGTACCCGTGACCAATCTCTACCGCGATGTGATCATCCCCTCCGACAAGCTCCCTATAAAGAACTGTGCATTCTCCGCTTGCTGGCGCCGCGAGGCCGGAAGCTACGGCAAGGATGTGCGCGGACTCAACCGTCTGCATCAGTTTGACAAGGTGGAGATAGTGCGTATCGAGAAGCCAGAAGACTCATACGCTGCTCTTGAGGAGATGAAAGCCCACGTGCAGGGACTCCTTGAAAAGCTCGGATTGCCTTGGCACATACTCCGTCTGTGCGGTGGTGACATGTCGTTTACTTCGGCCATCACGTTCGACTTCGAGGTATACTCTGCCGCCCAGAAGCGCTGGCTTGAGGTATCGTCTGTATCTAATTTCGAGACATACCAGGCCAATCGTCTCAAGTGCCGTTACCGTGGTGAGGACAAGAAGACACGCCTCTGCCACACTCTCAATGGTTCGGCTCTCGCTCTGCCACGCATCATGGCCGCGCTGCTTGAGAATAACCAGACTCCAGAAGGCATCGTAGTGCCGGAATGTCTCCGCCCCTACTGCCATTTCGATATCATCGACTGATAGCCTGAAGGCTGATAGTCACAACCTTGATCTATATACGTAGGGACGCATCTTGGTGCGCGCGCGCGGTAATAATTATCGGGCGGACATACCAAGTTTCGTCCCTACGTGTATTTATCTTTGTTGTTGATATAATCTCTGTATTTCAATTTTTTTCAACATTGCTGATATCGTTGAAAAATGTATTAAATTTGTCAGCAAACTTAACCAATTATTATCAAAATGAATTCTCTGAGACTTTATGCTTTGGGGCTTGTTGCAGCTACGGGATGTATCGTTGCCAATGCCCAGCAGCTTCCTAATCCTACATTCGAAGGCGAGTGGATTGATTGTGTGCCATGGAACAGTTCTAACACTACTACTGTGCAAGGACAGCAGCCCGAAGGATGGTGCATTGCCAATGTAGTCACTCCGGGCATGTCGCTTGGAAATGCCACTATCGGCTCATGTGAGGCCGGAAACGGCAGTGATCAGGCTGTGAAAGTAGTCAACAAGTCTACTGTCGGGCAGGTGATACCCGGATATTTTACTCTTGGCACTACTTGGGCCACTGCTGAAATCAAGATGACGACGCCACGTAATGCCGATGGTGGAGTATGGGGTGGTATTGAGTGGGCATATCGTCCGGATGCCATTGCGTTCGACTATATACGCACGCAGGGCAGTGGATCTACACAGCCTGCAACGTTGTCGGCATATATGTGGAAGGGTGAGACATCTCAGGCCGATGTGCCTGCGAATAATTCTTTCAATTTCATTAAATATGTTGATGCTACCAAGGTGACTATGGTCAACCGCGACCGCAATATTCTTGGCAAGGAGACTACTTTGGGAGGCGACGTTACCAAGTCGGACGATTTTGCGTTGATCGCTTCGATAGAGGCTCGTATCGAGGCTACCGAGGGTGATGCTTTCGCCTCAATGACCGTACCGTTTGAATATTTTTCAGATGATACTCCGGAGATGCTCAACGTTACTTTCGGAGCTATGGATCTCTATGCCGACCGCTCCAACCATAAAGGCGACGATGCGCTTACCGTAGATAATGTCCGCATGGTATATTACTCCCGTCTGGCATCTCTGTCGGTCAATGGTGAGGCGATGGAGGGTTTCGATAAAGACACCTATAGATATGTCACCGACGTTGTCTACTCAAAAGATATCGCTGTAGAGCCTGTAGCGATGGGTCGCAGCGCTGTGGTGGATGTGGCTTTCGACGATGAGACTCGCACCGCCATTGTGTCCGTGTCGAATGTTGATGCTGATGAGGATGGTGAATCGTCCCACGAATATGTGGTATGCTTTGCCGATGAGACATCAGCCCTCTCCTCTGTCGTTACTGATCACGATGCCCCGGTTCGCTATTTCAGAATCAATGGCGTGGAGGTCGATGATGCTTCAGCTCCAGGTATCTATATTGAGCGTCGTGGAGCATCAGCCAGAAAAATCATTGTCCGCTGATATTCACCCGCTGGCGTTTCAGCAGGTGCTATGAATGCTCTGAAATTTCGGATTACATAAAAAAGGATCAGGTAGAAAGCCATTGGCTTTCTACCTGATCCTTTTTATTATATTTTCATTATCGGCTCAAGGTGCTTTATGAGATCGCGTCTTAGCGGAGCATCAAGGAATCGGCGTAGCCATCCTATTGAGTGTGTATCGGTGCCGGCACATGCATACATGTCATTCTGTAGCAGCCTGATGGCGCGTTGCTGCACGTGCGTGCCGTAAAATCCGGTTAGCGACGGCAGGTTGAGCTGTAGCATGACTCCTTCATCGCGCAGACGGCTATATTCGGCATCCTCCATGTAAAGATAGCGTTCGGGATGTGCGAGCAGCGGAAAATATCCGGCTCCACGGATGTCGGCCAGTAATGTATGGAAGCCTATCGGCGGATTCACGAACGATGTCTCCACCAGAAGAGTGTCGCTGCGTCCAGGAGTGCGGAGCGCTACGGGTAGCATGTCGTGTGTCTTGAGGCGCTCGGCAAATACGGTGTCGAGCATGTTCTCCGCTCCAAGTTTTATTCCCGGCATCGATGTGTCGCCGCTCACCATATCATTGAGCTCGTTGAAGCGTCGGGTCAGGTCGGCTGTGGTGTTGGGCACATCCTCCATTATATGCGGCGTAAGATGCACGGTCTCTATTCCCGCGCTCTTCATCAACCGCAGTATGGCGAGCGTCTCGTCAAGCTCTTTCACACCATCATCAACGCCCGGTAGCAGGTGGCAATGCCATTCGGTGACACCATGCAGTATGCCCGAGTCACTTACTTTTACGGTTGATGGTTTGAATGGCCACATAAAGATATTTGTGTTACCGCCGGGATGGTGCGGTGTGTCAGACGATGCTATTTGGAGTTGTATTCATATCCATAGCCATAGCCCGATACGTGGGATGCCACGCCGTTGAGCAGTACGGTCATGTTGTTGAACTTCTTGTTCTGGTAGAACTCTTGGATATTGGGTACTAAACGACGGTCAATCAAACCAGCGCGCATCACGAAGATGGTCATGTCGGCCAATGGAGTGATGATCGTGGTATCGGCAACTATATCGGTTGGAGGACAGTCAATAAACACAAGGTCAAAGTTCTCACGGAGATTTTTGATCAGCTCTTCCAGGCGGTCGGAATAGAGAAGTTCTGCAGGATTTGGTGGGATGGTGCCGCAAGGAAGTATTGTAAGGTCCTTGATGTTATCGATATGGCATGCGATCTTGTGCCAGTCGTTCACTTCGCCATTGAGCAGATCGGAGATGCCAAGCGCCGGAGATCCTGCATATTTGCTCAGTGTGCCTTTGCGGAGGTCGAGGTCGAGCATACATACTTTCTTCCCTTTGATGGCAAACGATGCGGCGAGGTTGGCGGTAATGAATGTCTTTCCTGATCCTGGGAGCAGGGATGTGAGCATTATCACCTTGTGGGAATTGTTTTTTCCAATTACGAATTCAAGATTTGAGCGTACCACACGGAATGCCTCGTTGATTACATTGCGTGATCCGTCGCGCACGAGAATCTCCGCTCTCTCCACGTTGCCTGCCTTGGCCTTGATGCCGAATATTGCGAGCACGTGTGCTTTGAGTGATTTGTTCTTGATGCGACCGGCCATTGGAAGTTCGCCCAGGCATGGCGCTGATACACGGCTTATGTCGGCGCGTGTGCGGATCTTGGTGTTGAGGCTCTCCTGAAGGAAGAGGATGCCGGCGGGAATGAACAGTCCGGCTACACACGCGATGAGCAGTATGTTGCGGCTCACGGGCGCTGTAGGCAGTGTCTGCCCCATCGGAGGTGTGATTATGCGTGTGTTGTAGGCGGTGAAGGCCTGTGTAAGTTCGTTCTCCTCACGTTTCTGTAGCAGGAAGAGGTAGAGCGCTTCCTTTACTTTCTGCTGGCGTTCTACCGAGAGGAGGTATTTCGCCTGATTAGGATTAGAGGCGATCTGGCTGCGGCTCTGGGCCTCACTTCCCCGGAATGCGCGTATCTGGGCATTGAGGGCGTTGATTTCGTTGTCGATCGAGGAGATTATGGCCTTGCGCGATGCATCGAGGGCATTGTCGAGGTCTACGACGATGGGGTTGGAGGTCGATGAGTTGGCCACGAGAGAGTTGCGCTCGAGCATACGCTCGTTGTAGTCGGTGATCTGGCGCTCTACGGTAGTATTATCGAGGCCTGAGTTGGCTGGAAGCAACTGTCCGTTGTTGCGGCTGTCGGCGAGGAAGGTGCGGATATATCGCGCCATGTAGAGCTGGTTGTTGAGGGCAAGCACCTGACTGGCGGCCTGCTGGCTCTGGTCGAGATACATCTTGCTCACTTCGGCTACGTCAGGGATAAGGTGTTCCGACTTGTAGGAGGAGATGTCCGAGTCGACGTTGCCAAGTTCATGCTTGATCACGCCCAGACGGTCGTTGATGAATTGCGAGGTGGCGGTGGCAACCTGATTCTTGTCGCGCACCCAGTCCTCGTTGTATGTAGCCATAAGGGTGTTGAGGAATTCCTCGGCGCGCTGCACATTGACATCTTTGCATGTGAGATTGATCACCGAAGCATCCTTGTCGGCAAGTTCAACGGTCAGTTTGGCTATATATGCGTCGATAGCAGCCTGAGTGCCCATGTGGCTGACGTTGATTTTGTCGATCTTCTCTGTGGTGGGAGTGTCGAAGTACTGGGTCGGAGTCACTACTATCTGACCGAGCGGCGTGGTGAGTGTGTCGCCAAGCGCACCGGTCACCTCTCCGTCGAGTTTGCCATCTTTGTTGCGGAACTTCTCCAGTGTCACCTTCTTGTCATCGCGGTTAATGTCGATAGAGAAGGAGCAGCCTTCGTTGTCAGGGAAATCGATGATTTTGGCGGTCACAGGAAGATTGCGGCCGTAGAGGTGCATCTTGCGCAGATTGTGGCGGCTGACATAGCTCATGTCGAGATTCAGGCGGCGCACTACTTCAAGAATGGTAGCGGGCGACTGGAGCGAGAGCATCTCGTTGGTAACATTTGCTCCGGCACTGAACACTCCGAGGTCTGACAGTGAGCTTAGCTGAGAGTTGATGCTCGATTTGTTGTCATCCTCCTTGATCAGGATCGATGCGCTGCGGGTATATGTCGGTGACGCGGTAAGCAGATAGAGTGTGGCCAGACCCATGGTGATGATTACGGAGATCACGAACCATTTCCAATGGGCAACACATAGCGATATGAAATCTTGAATGCGTATGGGAGATTCCTCTTCGTTGACTTGTGAGTTGTCGAAATTGTCGGTAGACATGTCTTGAACTATTGAGGTGAGATGATTAGTTGTTTGCAATATTTACGATGAGCACACCGACGGATGTGAGGAGGGACGCTACCGAGATCCAGAATGAGGTGGAGCGCAGGTTGTTGCCGTTGACCGTCGACTGGCGTGTGCGGGTGTCGTTGGGCTCGATGTAGATTACGTCGTTCTGCTGTACGAAGTAGGCCGGTGAGCGGTAGAGATCGGCTACTTTCGTGAGATCCACACGATAGGTCGATGTTTTGCCGTCGATATTGCGGATGAGCACCACATTGTCGCGGCGACCGAAGATGGTGAGGTCGCCGGCCATGCCGAGCACGTCGAGCAGGGTCACCTTGTCGCGGTTGAGGTTGTAGCGTCCGGGTTGGTTTACTTCGCCGAGCACACTTACAAAAAGGTTGTCAAACTCTACAGTCACTGTCGGGTCCTTTACGAGATGACGTGAGATGAGCTCGTTTTTGATGAGGTCGGAAATCTGGCGGCGGTTGAGACCGGCCACTTTTATTTTGCCGATTACGGGGAAGTCGATCATGCCTTCACTGTCTACGGTATAGATCGAGATCTCCTGCGACTGGGCGAGGGCGCTTTCTCCCTTGTAGCCGATGCGGCGTGCTGTGACGGGAAGGTTGAAAAGGTCGGCGAGCTGCGGATCCTTGGAGTTTACGATAATCGAAAGTTTATCCTCCGGATGGATCTTGATTTCAAGAGGGTTGGCCACAGCCAATACTGCTACAGAGTCGATATCTTGAAAATAAACTACATCTTTTGGCGTTTTGCAGCTTGACAGTGTGGCGGCTATAATGGCCACTACCGCGATAAGTGTGCGCAGTTGCTTCATCGTTCCTATGATTGTTGTGTGTAATTTTTAGCTTTACTATTAACTCTAATCGGTATCCAAGTGTTCAGGCGATGTTAGACTGTTTTTGATTTTGACTTACATATTGTAAGTCATGTGGGCCTTGCAATTGGATTGTTATCAAATGTCGTATGAATAAAAGTTCCCGTAGATTAGTCGATTATCTAAGGGATTACAAAATTAGTAAAAATAGTTGATACTGCAAGATGCTGCAATCTTTTTACATTCTCCCATACGGGTGTCATTGGTGTGGATTCACAGTCAGTTGATTAGTGTTATAAGTCCGCATATCGTCATTTTTGATTAGAAATGGCTCCGAAACGGCTCAAAAATCATCAAAATAAAGTATTATTTCAGTCATGATAATGACGTAACTTTGCGAGTGGATAATTATACGAAGTTAGTTATAACGGCCCCGGACCGACAGCGATTGTCGGTCCGGGGCGTTGTAGTTTTACAGAGGATCTGAATGTGTATATCGGGGCTTGTTGTAAACAGATTTTGTCAGTGGATAGATTATATCCCCCTTATTTGCGTACGATGACGAATTCTGAGCCGGTGTAGGCAAAGTCGAGGATATCCATGGCATAGAGGCGCGACACTATGTCGGTAGCCGTGGCATGCGATATGTGGGCCCCGGCCATGTAGCGCTCGATGGTGGTCATGCCCCATTCGTCGAGGTATGACAATAGTGTGGTCTCAGCCGACGAGAGGGTAAACAGTGTGTTGTCTCCGCGCGACTGGCGTTCCCATGCGGCAAGCATCACCGGATGGGCCACGATATTCTCATCTTTCACGCGGTAATATGCGCGCCAGCTGCCGTCGGTGTCGCGTGAGTATACAGGTCGGCGCAACGCCTTGGGTATCTCCGCACGCACCACTATGGCGCCGGCCTCTACGGCAAATGCGGTGATCTCTACATGCTGCGACGGGCGGCAGTAGAGCTGTGCCGCTTGTTCGATCATATAGATATCTTCCTCGGAGCGCACTCCGGCCACTGTGCCGTTGTCGCGAACTCCGATGAGCAGCCTGCCCCCATCGTTGTTGGCGAATGCGCTTATGGAATGGGCTATCTTGGAGGCGTCGGAGATTGCAAATTTGAAGTCCTGATGCTCATGCTCTCCCTCCTGTATGAGTCCGTGTATGTAGTATCGGCCACGGATGGCCTTTATATCTTTCATTCTGGATATTCAGTGGGCATGTCCGGATCGAGCAGCACTTCGTCGAGATAACGGCGTGCCTGACGGCGTGCTTCGCTGAGGTCCATGTATGAGTAGTTGCCGCAGTCGCGTGGCGTCGCACCGGGGATATCCCCTTCAAACTCCGCTATAAACCGCATGGTGTCGCGCATCAACGGGAGTATTTCGGCTGGAGTATAGTCGCCGCGCATCACCAGATAGTTGCCCGTGCGGCATCCCATCGGACCCCAGTAGATCACGTCGCCCTCATAATCCTCACGGTTGCGCAGATATGTGGCGGCAAGGTGCTCGATGGTGTGGAGGGCTGCTCCATCTATGGCCGGCTGGCGGTTTGGCTCGGTCATGCGTATGTCGAATGTCGTGATGGTTTCGCCATCTAGGTATGAGTCGCGACGCGAAAGGTATATGCCGCGTCGGAGAGTGAGATGATTGACGGTGAAGCTCGGTATCTTTTTCATCGCTTATGTAAGCAGTCGTGATAAAAATAGTTTGACGGAACCTCTTACTCTCTTATAATGCGCCTATTATGGCGTTGAGAGTGTCAAATGTGGCTTGGGGAGCTGCAGTCCAGAAATCGAGATACTGTCCGGTGTTGTCTTCCTCTTTTCCCGGGGTATCACTCACCACGCGTATGCTTGTGAATGGCACCCCCTTGATATGGCATGTCTGGGCCATGGCGGCACTCTCCATGTCGACAGCTTTTACATCGGGGTAGAGGGCTACGATCTTGGCCAGATCGGCGGCATTGTCCACAAACTGATCGCCGCTTGCTATAAGGCCTTTATGCAGGCGCGGGAATGTGTCGAGCACAGGCAGTCCCACTATCTGCGCAGCTCCTTCAAAAAAATGTGGCATACCTTGTATCTGGCCTCGTTCGGCGCATGGACCGCACCATACATCGTGATAGGCCACATTGGTGCCTACCACGACATCCATCACACGTGCATCGGAGCCTGTGCCGCCTGCTACGCCGGTATTTATCACCAGCTCAGGGTGAAAGGTGTCGATAAGCAGAGCGGTGCCAAGTGCGGCATTTACTTTTCCTATGCCGCTCTGCATGGCGGCTATCTCGTGGCGTCCGCCGTTCATCGTGCCTGTGTGGAGTGTCTGTCCGCCAGGTAGCTCTACTTCCCGCCGACCATCTATATGTGGCAACAGAAGCTCAAGCTCCTTGCCCATTGCCACTATTATGCCTATTTTCATTGCTTGCTGATTATAAATTGGATTGCAAATTTACGAAAATTCCGGCAATGTCGCTTCTGCTTCGCTGCTTGGATCATATGGTTTCGACACGGTTCTTTCATTTAACCCATTATAAAATGCGTGTAATGGCTGTGATTTCGCAGAACACGCTGTCATTCGTCCAGCTGTCGCAGAGCACGCACTTCGTGCTTGTCGCAGAATATTCTCAGAACTTCCCGATGCTGATGGATTGACAGCGATATGTCGTTCAGAATTTTGAGTTAACAGAACCCAGGAAAACTCACTATTTTGAGTCAACCTAAATCATTAAAACTCAGTTGTATCATCCGGATGGTAAGGTTCTGCGGATGTTCTGCGAAAAGCACGAAGTGCGTGCTCTGAGGCAACGAGCCGGACAGGCTCGTGTGTTCTGCGAAATATAATGAGCTAAATGAAAAAAACGTGTGGTTTCGGGGATTAAGCTGGTCAATGAGTGTAGTCGCCCCGCTATGCGGAGCATTTTGTTGGAGGGGAATTCGTTGACCTATGGTTGCGCACGGCTAACGCCGAGCTTACCATAGGCTATTACCTTCCCGCGGCTGACGCCGCTCCCTCCGTCGCTGATCTGATGGGTTGGTGTTGTCAATGAGTGTAGTCGCCCCGCTATGCGGAGCATTTTGTTGGGGGGAATTCGTTGACCTATGGTAAGCTCGGCTAACGCCGAGCTTACCATAGGCTATTGCCTTACCGCGGCTAATGCCGCTCCGTGGATGACATCTGACCCAAAACATAGGTATAGTTATCCATTTTCTCTCTATTTTAACTATCGCCTTTCCCCTGGCCAACTTTTGCCATAGATCTCGCCTCTTCCATTTTGCTAATTATGAGGGGAATGGTTGTTGTTTCGCAGAACATACGAGCCTGTCCGGCTCGCTGCCTCAGAGCACGCACTTCGTGCTGTCGCAGAATGGTCGCAGAACTTCCATCCGGACGATACACATCCTTCCTCCAACGGAGCGACGTTAGTCGCGGTAAGGCAATAGCCTATGGTAAGCTCGGCGTTAGCCGTGCGCAACCATAGGGATTAGTGATAGTAGTTGTTTATGCTCCGCATAGCGGGGCGACTAAAAATATACAGCATTCTATACATCAAAGACTATTCCTCAAAAATATATCTTTCATCATATTCCACTCCAAATTTCTCATAGATCTTCATTACTTCATCACGAAGGGATATTCCTTTATGATGCTCCGGCTGATGGCGGATATATTGTTTTACGGCCTCGACTTGCGATTGAGAATAAGAGAAGCATGAATATCCTCTTTGCCAATTAAATACGAAAGGAATAAATCCATTGGTGTTGATAAATTTAGTGGTAGATACTTTCAGCTCTCTTGCAAGATCAGGGATGCTTTGCGTTGGAGAGTATCCTAAAAGAATATGAACGTGGTTGTCAATTCCTCCAACGGCAATTGGATGATGTCCTAAATTATTCAAAATTGATGTCATATATGCGTGCACGCGGGGTTGGATGTAGATAGGTAGTAGCGATTCGCGTCCTTTGACAGCAAATATTAAATGTAGATATATGCGGGTATATGTGTTTGCCATTTGGTAAATATAAGTGAATTTGTTTGTGCATGCAAATGGGAATGTATTTTTTTTGAGTCGCTCCGCTATGCGGAGCATTTTGTTGGGGGGGAATTCATTGACCTATGGTTGCGCACGGCTAACGCCGCGCTTACCATAGGCTACATTCCTGTGCGCGACTAACGTCGCTGCATTGATGAAATCTCCAGGTTACATGTATGGGCACTTGGAAATCTCGGGGTAGCCATATGGCTCGGAGCACATGGCGTGCCCAAAGCCCTCCGGCAATGCTGAAAGCTCTGAGTGCTCCGGGGGAACTTAACAAGTCCGTGACCCTGATCAACGAAGACAGCCACACGGCGTATGGCGGTGAGGAACTGCTGGCGGTCAAGAGTCACCACATAGGGATTATTCTGCGGTATGACACGGTTATAGTCGGGGAAATTGCCCTTGATGAAGCGACAGTTGAAACGATACGACGAACTTTCGAAAGTGACGCTCTTCGGCTCCACCGTTATGCGGATCGACTCTTCCTTGGCAAACACGTTCTTAATGACAGTGGCCGGCTTTACCGGAAGGATAAACGAGCCCTCCTGACCAGGCTCCGACATGTTGTTGCGGTAACGGACAAGTTTACGTGTATCGGTCGACACAAACACAATGCCATCAGGCTTGATATCCCACAGAATACCCATCATCTGCGGACGAAGATCATCATTTCCTACAGCAAAGAGAGTGTTGTCAATACCCTTAAGCACCTGCTCGGTAGGACACACAAAAGTGAAATTGGTGTCAGAGGCGGAACCATCGGTCTCGTTGGAAGGATATTCAGCTCCATTGAGAGCGATAAAGCTATAGTTACCGGTAGCAT
>CANPDS010000018.1 GCA_947573015.1 uncultured Muribaculum sp. | reverse complement strand
TCACCGATGACGACAAAGTTGTAATCGGCAGCACCCGACCATCTTTCACGCTGTCGATGTCAAACCAGTTCAACTACAAGCAGTTCTATGCATCGTTTGTGCTTTACGGCTCATTCGGCCGCTGGATGTCCGACAATATCCCCGATATCTCCCAGTATACTTTCGGCACCGCCAACTATATCCATGGTGTGAAGTACTGGACACCTGAACACCCGGAAAACACCGAAGCTCCATCTCCCGGATATGTAAAGACATTCAGCCACGGATATTACAAAAAGCAGAATTACGTTCAAGTTAAAAACATCACACTCGGCTATCAGTTCGATAAAGATGCCGTCAAGAAGATAGGTCTTTCCGGACTTGATGTAAATGTCAGCGTGGACAACCTCTATGTATTCTCAAACATGCGCCAGCTGCTCAACTACGACAACACCTGGTTTGCCGCCTACCCGATGCAGCGCGCATGGCGTCTGGGCCTTACAGTAACCTTCTAATCGACCACAGTCATGAACAAAATATTAAAACTCACATCAATCATAGCTCTTGCAGCTGCAACCACAAGCTGTTCCGACTTCCTCGACGAGGAACTCAAGAGCCAGCTCGCTCCCGACAACACCTATACCAGCACCATGGGCTTCGAAGTAGGTTGTACAGGCCTCTACTCCATTGCCCGTTCGGAGTATAACACATGGGGTGAGAACGGAGCATTCATGCACAATGGTGCTTGTGCCTACGCTACCCAACAGATCGCTACCGACATCGTGTTCCAGAGTGGTGCCAAGGATGGCTCGCTGACGCACTATGCCAACCTCACCATGACTCCCTCGACACTGTTTATCGAGTCGTACTGGAACTGGTCATATGCCCTCATTAACTCATCCAACGAGGTACTTCTTTACTCAGAGAAGAACACCAACTGGGACTATCCTACCGACAAGGCCCTCTATCAGGCCGAGGCCCGTTTCTTCCGCGCCTATGCCTACCGCTCGCTCCAGTATCTCTATGGTGATGTGCCCTGGGTAGAGACCATCCAACAGCCATTCCTGCTCAACTTCACCCGTACCCCAAAAGCGGAAGTGCTTGCACACATGGTAGAGGATCTGGAATTTGCCGCAGCAAATCTTCCCACCAATCCCGACGCAGTGAAGCCGGGCAAGCTCACCAAGTGGGCGGCACTCCACCTGCTTGCCGAGGTATATCTCTGCCAGGGTGAATATGAGAAAGCCCGCAAGGCAGCTCAGGATGTGATCGACAGCGGTTACTTCTCTCTGATGAAAGAGCGCTTCGGCGCAGAGAAGAGCCAGGCCGGCGACTACTTCCACGACCTTTTCGTAGAGAACAACCAGAACCGCACCAGCGGAAACCTTGAAAGCATCTGGGTAATGCAGTTCGAGTACAAGACCACCGGCGGCGGCACACCCTCCGACGACTGGACACGCCGCGAGTGGGGTCCGCAGTACCACTCTATCAACCAATTCTTCGTGGTAAGCTCTGAATATGGAGGTCGTGGTCTGGGCCAGATAGCACCCTTCAAATGGTGGCTCGGCACAAAGAACACCAACGCCACCGCTCCGACATCAGGCCCCAACGGCATATTTGAAGACAGCGATATCCGCAACTCGGAGTACAACTTCAAGCGTGAATGGCTATCGAATGTAGAAGCGACCAAGGGCCAGCGCGTACAGATCACCGACAAATACTGGCAGGATGGCTGGCTATTCCCGGCTCCCACCAAGTTCTTCTACGCACACGACGATGATCTGACCCACACCGGCAGCTACCGCGACCGCATGAAGTTCCGTCTGTCGGAGACCTATCTGCTCCTTGCCGAAGCATATCTCGGGCTTAACGATAGCGAGAATGCCGCCAAGGCAGTCAATGTAGTGCGCAGCCGCGCCAAGGCAAGCTCTGTATCAGCCGCAGATATGGATATGGACTTCCTTCTCGATGAGCGCATCCGCGAACTTGTAGGCGAGGAGAGCCGCCGCTTCACCCTGGTACGTACCGGCAAGTATGTAGACCGTGTGAGAAAATACAATGAGGTACTTTCCGGTGTAGTACAACCGTATCACGCACTATGGCCTATACCCAAGACTATCCGCGACGCCAACCGCGATGTGGAATTCCCGCAGAATCCCGGATATGAGGGCGCTAATTAATTCCCTTACGGTAAAACCAATCAATCCAACGGATAAAATATGAAACCAATATATTATATCAAAGCAGCCATCGTAGGGGTAGCCGCGCTCTCTGTGGCATCGTGTACCTACGATCCCTACGATACCGACATAGCACCTGTGGTAGAGACAATGACCCTCACGTGCGACAACCCCCTGGTTGAAATCGACGAGAACCACCTTACCTCTCCAGCCCTCACATTTACATGGACCGGTGCCCGCCCGATGTCGGACGACTATATGTCGACCTATAAGGCCGAGCTCGATGTGCTCGGCAACAGTTTCGGCTCCAAGACCGTGATCACCTCAGGCGTAGGATTCGACTATCAGTACGACGATGCGACAGGCACCTACAGCGCCACTTTCACCCACGAACAGCTCAACAACTGGTACAGCGACCGCTGGGCACTGCCTGTCAACAAGAACTTCACCCTGGAGTTCCGCGTGCTCGCCACATTCAGCGGCGGACCTGAATTCGAGGCACCCGAGGTGCGCAAGGTCAGCGCCGAGGTTAAGCCGATACAGGTAATCGTGTTTGACTGCGACGAAATGTCGCTGAAGGGTACTGCCATAGCAGCCGAGACAGAGATCAACCCGACTCTTGAGAACACCAACGTATATGCATGGAAGGGCACACTCACTCCCGGCGAACTGCAGATACCCGTGAAGTATGACGGCATGACCTACTACCTCCAGAATGATGACAACTCCACCACAATCGCCGATGGTCAAGCTATGAGCGTTAAGATGGCGGAGACAGAAGGCAGCTGGACAGTGCCGACAGCCGGAGAATACCGCATCGTGATCAACATGGTTGACCGCACCGCCACCATCTACTCCGAGGCTACCGACCTGAAACCGCTCGAAGTGACATTCCGTCTGAACGGTAGCGATCAGTATCCTCAGGTTACCGTCACTGTTAACGACCTGTATGCCTACGGAGGCGGTACAGGCTGGGGCGTGAAGACCCTCAACCTCGTGCAGTCGCTCGCCGACCCACAGGTATTCGTATTCGATGGTGAGAATAATGAGTTGAAGACTCTGGGTGGAGACATGAAATTCTGTGTGGCCAAGGCCTTCCCAGAGATTGAAGGCACCTACAACCAGAACAACTCATACTGCTTCACCTGTCAGCTTACAGACGCAGGTACAAAACAGAACCTCTCGGCCGAACTCAACAAAGTATTCTATCTCCACGGAGGTGCCGACAGTGAGACCCGCAACTCTTATATGATAGTACCCTCAGGCAGCAACTTCATCGTGTTCGACCTCAGAAACAATACTTTCCTCGCAACTAAAAAATGATTTGCACAATGATTATCAATAAATCCATATTGAATCTTCTCGCGGCATCGGCACTCGTGCTCTGCTCATGCAGCGATAGCAAAGATGATCAAGGTGGAAACCAGGGTGGCGCCGATGGCGCCATCTCTGGCAACACCGAAATGGAGCTCTCGGTCAATACCACCGACGTATACCGCAACCCGATGAACGGCTGGGTGATGTATGTTTCAGGTTCGGCCGACCCCTCCTATTTCGACACAAAATTCTATCTTTCGGAGATTGGTAAAGATGTGTATGTGCGCGACTACGCATCGGCATGCTATATCCGCACTGGCTGGAAGTCGCTCAATCCATCTGACGGCGTCTACGCATGGGAGATCCCTACCGACCCTATCTACAAGCTTGTGGCCCGCGCCGAGGAACTTGGATTGCCTATCGCCTTCCGCGTGGTGGTGGATGGACGCGACCAAAGGGAAAACACTCCGCAGTTTGTGTTTGACGCAGGTGCTGAATACTGGCTGGAAAATGACAAGTATCCCGACCGCAAGACACCACTTGCCATGGACCCGATCTGGCGTCAGTACTATGAAAAGTTTGTCCGTGCCTTCGCACAGCGCTTCAACAACGCAGAGACCACCGCGTTTATCGACGCTTACGGTCTTGGCAAATGGGGCGAGGGTCACAATGTCTGCTATGAGCAGAACAACGCCATCACCGACAAGACCACAGAATACAAGGCCAACACTATGGAGTGGATCACACGGCTCTATGCCGACAACTTCACTGAAGTGCCTCTTGTGATCAACTACCACCGTCAGCTCGGTCATCCCGTGAGCGAAGGAAGTGGTGCGCAACCTGACACCGAGGCCATACTCGGCATCGCCCTCCGCAACGGATACTGTCTGCGCTCCGACGCTATCGGCATGAACAACAATTCATGGGGCTACAATGCCTGGGAAAAGGCTTTTGCCCGTACCTGGAACTACAAGGTGCCTATCCTGATGGAGGGTGGATGGATAGTCAGCAGCCACAGCTACTGGACTGACGATCTCGGCTACCGTCAGGGCCATCCAGAGGATGTGCGCCAGGGTGAGTTTGACTGCTCTAAGGAGGCCCGTGTCAACATGATGGACTTCCGCGTTGGTGGCGAGACAGAATCGTGGTTCAAGACCTGCTTCAACCTCGTGAAGCGCTTCAGCGCCGAAGGTGGCTACCGTCTGTACCCCGACAAGGTGTCTCTACCGACCACGATACATGGTGGCCAGAGCGCTACCATCGGCCATCGCTGGCGCAATGTGGGCTGGGGCTACTTCCCCAACAATCTCCAGCAGTGGAACTACAAGTATAAGGTGGCTTTCGCTCTGCTGGATGGCAACGGCGAGCCAGTGCAGGTGTTTGTCGATAATGACTGCGAGCCTTCGCAGTGGCAGGAAGGCAATCCTTACAGCTACCGCTTCAATGTGTCACCCTCTGTTTCGGCAGGCGACTACACATGGGGTGTGGCTATTGTCAACACCAAGAAGGACAATAAGCCCGGCATAAAGCTGGCTGTATCGCGCACGGCAACTCCTTCGGGCTGGATCAAACTGGCCAACGTAAGAGTAGACTAATTGATTGCATATTGTATAGTTAATGAGGGTTGCGCTATTGTCCGGCGCAACCCTTTTTGTTATGCATGGGGCGGATGCACCAAGGTGTGCCCCCACATGAAAAAATCAAGCATTTTGACACACTCTTATATCCGTACAGATACGGTAGTAGAGGTTAAATAGTATTAAAATCAGGCAATTAACCAAATAAATCCAAATGAAAACAGAGCAAAAAAGCGGCATTTTCAGCTAAATATAGGTGTAATCCGGTCAACAACAATAATTTGCCGGAAAAGTTCGCGGCAAAAGGCGTTTTTAGGTTTATTTTGACATTGAATTCGTTTCAACATAAGGAATAGCCGTAACTTTGCATCAGCTTGTTGAAAGTGACCGCAGGGACTTGGATAACACAGTCGCATAAACATAAGATTCCACTCTTCATTCACATATCTGCCTGGCGACTGCAGTTCTGAATCACCCTACTGAATTGTTGACAGTTGGCAACATTTTGTTAGACTACAGAGAATATATACTTGAATTTTGGTTATGAGGGAGTGTGCATCTGTGAAGATGCGCACTTTCGCTTTTTTTAGGACATGCTATCCAGTAATATTCCGAGATCTCCAGTCACTCCTACCGAATGCACCGAGCAATAGGCGAGATGGAACAGGTACAAAAAAAAATTACTCGTCGTCACGACGAATAATCTTCTTAACCTTAAATCTAATACCATGAAAAACACGTTGCAAAGGTAGTGGTTTTATGTTATACAACATAGTTTTTCATCACAAAAATGCATTTTATTCACATTATTTAACTATTGCAATCGGCTCTGTAAAATTATCCAGAGAATATAATACACAGTATTTCAGCATGTAGTAGCGCAATTCAGACAACGATCCGGTGAAAATAATAGAATGTTTAATAAGATATTATGCATCTATTATGATTTGTCGCCCGTCAAAAAATATACATGACCTTAGTGTATCTTCAAATGAAATCCGCCACAGGCAATCATACGTTAAATTTAATGAATACCTCTCAATCCAATAGAAGTATCTCACACAAAATTCTTATTTTTGCAATCCTAAAACAATCATATTACACACTCTCCAATAGTAGGTTCCATATCGTCAAATATCATTATTGTAGAGAAATATTTATTAAACCCCAAAAAACCAATCATGAAAAAAACATTTGCCATGATGAGCGCGCTGCTCATAGGAGGATTACCTCTTCTGGCAGCTACCACGGAGCCGTGGGCCGATCCGGAGGTAAACTCCGTGAACCGCGCACCCATGCACACTTCCTATTTCGCTTATGAATCACAGAAAAAATCAGACGGAGCCAAGGAAGCATCGTCCAACTTTGTCTCACTCGACGGAAAATGGCGCTTCAAATGGGTTGCCGACCGCAATGAGCGTCCGTTGGATTTCTGGAAGAAAAACTACGATGTAAGTGGTTGGGACCTCATCGATGTCCCCGGCAACTGGGAGCTTCTCGGCTATGGCGATCCACTCTATCTCAATTATGGATACCCCTGGATGGGCAACTTCGAGAGCAAACCACCGATCGTGCCGGATAAAAACAACCACGTAGGCTCATACCGCCGCACCATCAACGTTCCCGCTAACTGGAAAGGTAAAGACGTGATAGCACATTTCGGCTCTGCCACATCCAACATCAGCGTATGGGTAAATGGACGTTATGTAGGCTATGGCGAAGACTCCAAACTGGAGAATGAATTTGATATCACCCGCTACATCATACCCGGCCAGGAGAATGATATAGCTGTGCAGATGGACCGTTGGTGCGACGGCACATATCTGGAGGATCAGGACTTCTTCCGCTTCTCCGGTCTGGCCCGCGAGAACTATCTGTATGCCCGCAACAAAAACCGCGTGGAGGATATCCGCGTACAGGGCGACCTCACCAACAACTATACTGACGGCAAACTCACCGTATCGACAAAGGTGAAAGGTTCGGGCGATCTGACCCTCGAACTGCTCGATGCCGACGGCAAGACTGTAGCCACCGATGTAGTGAAGAATGCCAAAGGAAATGTGACCAAGACTTTCGACATAGCAAATCCACTGAAATGGACCGCGGAAACTCCCAACCTATACACTCTGCGTGCCACATTCACCAAAGGTAAGGAGACCGAGGTGATCCCTGTCACAGTCGGCTTCCGCAGCGTAGAGATCAAGAACGGACAGCTGCTCGTCAACGGACAGCCTGTGCTGATCAAAGGCGCCAACCGCCACGAGCTTGACCCCGACCATGGCTACGTTGTAAGCGTGGAGCGCATGATCCAGGATATCAAGCTGATGAAAGAGCTAAACATGAACGCCGTGCGCACATGCCACTATCCAGACGATCCCCGTTGGTATGATCTCTGCGACAAATATGGTCTGTACGTTACCGCCGAAGCCAACGTCGAAGGTCATGGCATGGGATATGGTGAAAATACCCTCGGCAAGAATCCTACCTTCGCCAAAGCCATAATCGAGCGCAACGACCGCCATATCAACCGCAACTTCAACCATCCGAGCATCATAGTGTGGTCGCTCGGCAACGAGACCGGATACGGCCCCAACTTCGAGGCAGCATATGAATATGTAAAGGAGAAGGATCCGAGCCGTCCGGTGCAGTACGAACGCGCCGAACTAAAGGGTAAGAGCGACATCTACTGCCCGATGTACAGCGGATACAAGGGAGCTGAAAATTTTGCAAAGGACCAGAACGACATGCGCCCGATGATACAGTGTGAGTATGCTCATGCCATGGGTAACTCCGAGGGTGGTTTCAAGGAATACTGGGATCTCTTCCGCAAGTATCCCAAACTTCAGGGTGGCTATATCTGGGACTTCGTTGACCAGTCGATCCGCTGGACCACCAAAGACGGCAAGGAGATATTCGCCTATGGAGGTGACTGGAACAACTACGATCCCTCCCATCAGAATTTCTGCGACAATGGCGTGGTATCGCCCGACCGTGTGCCCAATCCCCATGCCTGGGAGATAAAGCGCGTGCAGCAACCTATACTCACTACCCTTGCCGCCCCTCATAAGGTAAGCGTATACAACGAAAACTTCTTCCGCCCACTCGACAACGAGCGTATGACATGGACGCTGCTCCATAATGGCACACCCGTGCGCAGCGGCAGCATCGACCGTCTCGACATAGCTCCGCAGGCCACCGCACAGCTTGATATACCTTACGGCGACATCACCGACAAGGGCGAATGGCTGCTCAACCTTACATATCTCACCAAGGAGGAGCGCGATCTCGTTGCTGCCAACCATGTTGTGGCTGAAGAGCAGATAGTACTGCGTCCCTACGACGGCACCAACTGCAAGGTATGTCCGCGCTGCGCGCTCAACGCACCGGCAATGACAGTGACCGACAGCGCCAACGGACTCAGCATCACCAGCACCTCGCTCGACCTTAATTTCGACAAAGCCACAGGTTTCATCAACCGATATGTTGTAGACGGTACCCAGATGCTCGACAATGGCACCGCAATCCGTCCGAACTTCTGGCGCGCCCCGACCGACAATGACTTCGGAGCACAGATGCAGAAGAAGTTCCGCGCATGGCTCAACCCCGAAATGAAGCTCACCTCACTTACTCACGAGGAGAAAGCAGGCCGACAGATTGTAACTGCCAACTACGATATGCCTACCGTGCATGCGACAATGACCATCACCTATACACTCAATGGCAAGGGCGAACTTAACGTGCGCCAGGCTATGAAGATGCTCCCGGATGCCAAGGATGCGAAAGTTTCCGACATGTTCCGCTACGGCATGGTGATGGATATGCCCCGTTCGTTTGAGAATGTAGAGTACTACGGCCGCGGCCCAGAGGAGAACTACATCGACCGCCACACTTCGGCCGACCTCGGTATCTACAACACTACCGTTACCGACATGCCCTACCACTATATCCGTCCGCAGGAGACCGGCACACGCAGCGACCTCCGCTGGTACGTGGTAACCAACTCGGCAGGCAACGGCCTTAAGATCACCGCAGCCAAACCATTCTCGGCATCGGCCCTTCATTATACCATCGCCACTCTCGACGGTGGAAAGAAGAAGCCAAATGCCCACTGGGGCGAACTCAACGAGGATAATGTGACACAGCTCTGTGTTGACCTCGTGCAGATGGGCCTTGGATGTGTGGACTCATGGGGCGCATGGCCTCGTGGCGAATACATCGTTCACCCGGCTGACTACACCTTCGACTATACACTTACCCCGGTAAAAGGTTTCCTCGGCAACCGCTAAGACCGCAATACAGAAATCTCAAAACAAGCGATTATAATAGCAGGGCGATACGTCGATCGACGTATCGCCCTGCTTGCAAACCTTCCAATCATGAATTGCCGGGGGAGGAGAGAGATGCTTGGATTACTTACATATAGCAAGAGAAAAGGAGGAGGAGAACTTCAAAGGAGGAGAGAATGTGTGCATAGGATTAGTTGAAGTTTGTACTATCGGTATAACCAGGATTCTGAGACAGAACGCCACCGGAAAGCACACGCTCATTAGCCGGAATAGGCCAAAGATAGTCGCGCGTCTCATCCCATGCGACTGTCACTGTGCTCTGAGCATGGATATTACCAAAAGTTCCTTCCGTAAGCTTAATATCAGTGCCAATCTTCTTAGAAGTACCAGAAAACGACCCGGCATTGTCGGTATATAATTTAAGGTCAGGTGTACCATCATTATTCATATCATATTCCCCCGGGCCATTGAAATATACACCATAGAACGGCTTGGTCAACTGCTGTCCTTCTTTCCAACGGAATATATCCCACAACCGGAATCCTTCCAGACACAATTCGACGGTACGCTCACGACGTATCTCCAGAATCACGCCTGTATTGGCGCTCTGGGTCACATTGGGATAGTATTCCGCCATAAGAGGATCAATATCGGCATTTGCAGCCACCATCGAGAGGTGCGGCATTCCGGCGCGGTCGCGCAATTTATTTACAGATTTGTCAAGATCACTCTGAGAGAGTGTGCCCAATTCGGCTTTAGCTTCCGCAAAGTTCAGGAAAACTTCGGCAGCACGCATCAGAGGATAGTCACTGATGCCCTTGTTTGACCCGGTATACGCCGACGCACCATAATACTTGATAGGTTCGTAGCCGGTAAGGGATGTCAAAGAATTGACAGTCTCTGCTGTGGCTCCAACCTGCACATATCCAGGAGTAAGAATGGTCTGCACCAATCTGGGGTCACGCCCGGAAACCTCATCGACAAATTCTTTGGTCTTATATCCCTGCTGAGCTGAATAGTATGATCCGTCAGCCATCAGATAATGGTTCATGAAACGCTTGGTCATACCGGCACGACCGTTCATAAAATTGAAAACTACGCTGTGCATGACATTTGCCGACGAGCCATATTTGCGTGCAAGTATCACCTCATCGCCCACACATTCAATACTGTTGAACATATCGCGATATGGTGTAGCTCCTGTGCTGTACAGTTTATATCCGCCATTGTCAATAAAGTCCTCGGCCGCTTCGGCTGCCAGACGCAGATATTTATCGGCATTCTCCATACCGCGATATTTCCGCCATGTACCCTCATAGAGCGCCACACGGCTCTTCAAGGCAAGTGCAGTCCATTTTGTGACATGCGCCTGATCCTTAGCCACGGGGAGCAGTTCGATGGCATTGTCAAGATCTGCCATGATAAGGTCCATTACCGTACCACGATCATCACGCTCCTTATACAGAAGGTCATTGTCATCGCTGTTTATTACAGTATCGTAGAAGGGAACATCGCCATACCGACGCACTTTTATAAAATAGAAGTAGGCACGATGAAACAACGCCACACCGGTGTATTGATTACGCGCCGAGACATCGCTGCAGCGGTAAACGTTGGCAAGCAGATAGTTGATATTGCGCAACTGGGTCCATGACCAACCGCTCTCGCTTGCTGCTGAACGCTGTCCCATCAGTACTTCACCAAGATTATTCTCAATCAGATCGTCGGCATCCTGTCCGGTAAGATTCTCCGCAGTCTCGAGCTGGGCGTAGAAGCCATTGCTCCACAATTCAAGCTGTTCGGCATTGGAGAAATAAGTGTCAGGGCTCAAGGTATCTTCAGGCACAAGCGTCATCTCACATGATGCAAGACTTGCACAAATAGCCGATACCGACAATAATTTTAATATGCTGTTCATTGTAATACTTTTCTCAATGTAAGGTTAGAATTTCACATCAATACCGAAAGAAAAACTCTTTGAGTAACCATATGTCACACCAGAATCGGCATTCTGAGTGCCTGTAGCAATGGCCATTTCAGGATCGACCATCTTTGTCCATTTCTTTAAGGGAGACCAATATGCGAGGTTCTCACCTGTAAAATACAGACGGATACTCTTCACATATGGATTCTTACGCAAAGGCAAGGTATAGCCCACAGTAAGGTTCTTCAATCGCAGATATGCTATGTTCTGTATATAGCGGTCGTTCTCGACATACAGAGCGCCACCCGAATATGACTGATAACCACGCTGACGTGGGAAATAGCCTCCGGGATTGTCCTCACTCCAGCATTTATCAAGAAAATCCTTCTCGATGAATGACGCACTCGGCATGGAATACGGTCCCCACAGATAATCGGCACGCGAACTCGGATACCAGTCGCGTTTGCCGACACCCTGGAAAAATGCGGAGATATCGAATCCTGCATAATCAGCATCCAGACGGAACGAATAGCTGTAGCGTGGAGTAGAATTACCGATTATTGTCTTGTCGCCGGGATCAGCCACTGTGCCGGAACCTTCGTCGATCTTTCCATCGTTATTGCGGTCAATGAATTTAACATCACCGGCACGCAGATATGCATCCTGCTTGCAGAGGTACACACGATTATTCACATTCTTATCGTTTATACGGCTCTGATATTCGGCAGCTTCCTCGTCAGTAGCAAACAGACCGGCTACCTGATAGCCCCAGATCTCACCCAACTTTTTACCCTCATAATAATCAGATATCAGTTTATTTGGATTATTGTATTTGGTGATCTTCGACATATAGTCGCCTAACGATGCCGATATGCTATAGCCGAAACGCCGTCCGGCCAGCTGGAAACTATCATTCCATCGCACATATATCTCCCAGCCATTGGTGCGCAGATCAGCACAATTCTCCTCTGGAGTGTTGGCGCCAAATACCGATGGAAGAGTGAGCGACTGTGTGAGCATGTTCTTTGTATCACGGCGATAAATGTCGGCAGTGGCTGTAAGACGGTTGTTCAAAAATCCAAGATCGATACCCAGATTATAGGTAGTCACTGTCTCCCAGGTAAGATTAGCAGAGATAGGATCAGACACTGCCGCCTTATAGGCAACAGCCTTTCCATCGAAGGTATACGACATCTTGTTGTCGGTGGACACCTGATCGATATATGCATAGTAATCTACCTGCTGGTTGCCGAGACTACCTACCGACACACGCAGTTTGGCATTGTTCCACCAATTCTGCATGCCATCCCAGAAATCTTCACCACTGATGCGCCAACCGGCAGATGCCGACGGGAAGAATCCCCAGCGGTCTTTCGAAGAAAAACGTGAGGTACCATCCCAACGTCCGCTTACTTCAGCAAGATATCGGCCTTCATAGTCATAATTCACACGAGCGAAATAGCCCAACGTACGATAGGCATTGATATTCTGGGTCAATGTCATCTCTCCAGTGGCCACACTCATCGATGCAAGATCATCCGACAGCAAATCGTTCTGCCGCGCGGTAAGTCCGTTGGCACGGTAGTCTTCCCATTGCACACCGGCAACAGCCTTTACATTATGTTTCTTCGCCCATGTATGATCATAAGTAAGATAGGCATTAACATTGTGGTGGTTGATATTCCCATGATATTCTTGATAATAGTCGAAAATTGAGCCCGATACGAAATTGGTCATAACCCCTTCCTGCTTGGAGTAATCGAACGAATTGTTGCGATAGCGGTTTATACGGTTGCGTGAACGGTAACTGTAAGAAGCGGTAAGGGTAAGATCTTTGTAAAGATCAACATCCAACTGATTTGTAATCACCATATAATTGTTGAGACGGGTATTGCGGTTCTTATCGGCCGTCAACATACCAGCATGTCCGCCGCCAATAGGCGAATTAGTGGAAAGCTGATTGATATACTGCACTACCGTACCATCCGTATTGCGAGGCGATACGAGCGGACTGAGGTTATATGTGAAGTAGCTCAAAGTCTTTGATTCATCGAAATAACCGGCATACTTATACTCATTGGAGTTGAAGTTCATATTGACAGAATAGCGCACACGGTCAGAAAGTCTCACATTGAGTTTGGCACGGAAAGAATAATTCTTATAGCGATCGTTGTAGATGTTGTGCATACCATCCTGCTGCAGGAAACGTCCGCTGACAAAGTAGTTTACCGCCTTGTTGCCACCAGAGACTGTCACATTGTGCTCGGTCTCCGGACGTGTCTTACGGAAAAGATAATTATACCAGTCAAAGTTGCCGTAATACATCCATTTGCCACTGCTGTCAGTAGTGACCCACGGATGTTCCGCAGTGGGAGCAGTCTCTCCACGACGGTCATACAACATCTGCATTTCATCGTCGCTCAGCGTATACATCTGCTTGCCCTGATATGCCTCATAGAATCTATTTACGATAGATACATGATCGTAGGAGTCTGTGATAAAATCAGTCTCTGTGGTGTTGCGCCGCCATCCATAACGCCCGTTGTATGTAACGTTCGCACGTCCACCGGTATCGGCACCTGTCTTTGTAGTGATAAGTACCACACCTGATGAAGCCTTCGCACCATATATGGCAGCCGCAGAAGCATCTTTAAGCACAGATACCGATTCTATATCATTCGGGTTAATCTGGTTGAGTTCGACCTCCATACCATCGCAGAGTATCAGCGGTGTGCCTCCGTTGATTGAAGCCGTACCGCGGATATCTATGTTATAATCAGAATCGAATGTACCAGAAGAGAACGATAGATTGAGTGACGGATCAGCACCCTGAAGGGCATTGGCGGCATTGGCAACAGGACGATTGTTGAGCTCGTCGGCACTGATTGTCGCTACAGCACCAGTAAGGTTAGCTCGTTTCTGCGTTCCGTAGCCCACTACCACAACTTCGTCGAGCACTTCTGCATTCTCCCGCATCTCCACTGACGCAAGAGCCTTTGCATCAGATGCAGATATCTCCCGAGGAGTGCATCCGATCATTGAGAATACAATAGTAGCATTGTCGGGCACATTGGAAAGAGAGTAATTTCCATCGATATCGGTAGAACAGCCAATGGTAGTACCTTTAACCATCACCGTAGCACCAATAGCCGGATCGCCGAAATTATCAAGCACCACACCCGAGATAGTGCGTTTGGCACCAGTAGCGGTGTTCTGCTTGACATCGGATTTTTCAGAAATGACAATCGACTTGTCTGAGACAATCTCATAGGAAAGCTGACGCCCTTTTAATGCTGCATCAAGCACTCGATTGACCGGGACATCGGTCATCTTTACGGTGACATCACTACGGTTGTCGAGGAGCGACATCCGGTAGGAAAACCTGTAGGAAGTCTGCGCCTCAATGTCTTTAAACAAGTTCTTCAAGGTAGAATTCTCCAGATTGACAGTCACTCGTTGGTCGGGCTGTGCTGCAATACACATGCCTATGGCCACAATGAACATGGTCAAAAAAGAGAACGCTCTTTTAATAAAATTTGTACACATGTTGAGGTATTAAGGTTAATAAATGGTTGAAAACGGTCAATTTTTAGGGTTGTCTGTGTAAATGTCTATTTAATATTTCGAAGGTGGAACAGCAATGTCCCGATGAATTTATATGTTTTTAAACATGTTGTGAATTTTCTTTAAAAGTACTTTGCGATAGATTTTGAATGAAGTACCTTTGCGCCCACCTGCATCACTCCGGCATGTAACATCATCCTATAATGGCACATACCACAGATAATGACAAAGACCTTGTAGCCCAGCTGCGCCAAGGATCAATAAAAGCATTTGAGACAGTCTACCGGCTGTATGTGGGCAAGCTATATTCATACTGCTATGAGGCGATCCATGTGAAGCAGGAGGCGGAAGAGGTGGTACACGACATATTCATGATTCTCTGGAATCATCGGGCAACATTAAGCCCGGATGTCAATGTCGGTCAGGTGCTTTATGCCATTGCGCGCAAACGGCGCATCGACGCATTCCGCAGGCTTATGAAAAGTCCGGTATATGAAGATTATGTAATGCACCAAAATTCACTGATTGCCAATGAAGCGCCACCACTTGAATATGACGACTTCAAACAGGCATTTCACAAAGTGCTTGACTCGCTTCCTGCCCGGCAACGGGTGTTAATCGTTTTATCGAAAATAGACGGTCTCAGCAACCATGAGATAGCCGAACAATTAAATGTATCGGAGAAAACCATACGCAACCAACTATCGTTGGCGATCAAGGAATTTCAAAGCCGCATATCGCCGTATATAGGCTCACCTCCCCACAAAAAAACATCGGACGAATAACCATCCTACTCCAATACCGGCAAAAGAATCACCCTCTCATAACATTAAAATATCAAGGATATAATGACATCGGATAAGAACCTATTTAAAAAATTCCAGAACGACACGCTATCGCATGACGATCTTCTGCATCTTCGCGAACAAGTGGACCGACTGAGCGACGATGAGATCGAGCTCCATCTGCTCGACTCTGCAATCAACAGCAAAGGATCAACGCTCAGCCAGCCTGCTGATGAAAGCCTGCGGAAACGCCTCATCGGCGAGGCGCGACGCGATAAGTTGCGTTACACCATATTTAAAAGAATAAGCATTGCTGCGGCTGTCGTTGCAGTGGCGCTCATCGGCCTGACAATTTTGCTTGGAGTGCGGCTATCACATCTCAACCAATATGACGGCATCATCGCGCAAGAGCATCTGATAGTCACCGGCAAGGGAGAGGAACTGCTTACCGTGCTCCCTGACGGATCGCGTGTGAAGATGGCTCCAGAATCAGAACTGAAGTATTCGCTCTCTACATTCAATGAGGCTGGCAGAAATGTAAACTGGTCAGGCGAAGGACTCTTTGAAGTAACAAAGAATGCCGGAAGTCCTTTCACCGTGCATACCGATAACTTCGACGTTCGCGTGCTCGGCACAACATTCTCCATCGACATTCGCCGGGATAATGACAATGCATTGGTCTATCTTGAATCAGGCAGCATCGAGCTGAACGTGAGCGGAGACAATAAGCCCCACCGACTCGTTCCGGGAGAGCTGGCCACCATCAGCCGCACTACGGGATATATTGAGATAGCCAGCACTCCGGATTACCGTGTCAATGCCACTGACGCAATGATCAACTTTTACGACACCAGTCTTAAGGACGTGATGACATGCCTGGAACACTACTATCCACGGAAATTCAACGCTCCGGAGGAACTGCTGAAAGAGCCATTTGCCGGAGCTTTGCCTAAAGACAATATGTTCGAGGCAATTACCATCATCGAGAAGGCCTATGGTATGTATAGCGTGACCGACAGCGCCACAGTATCAATGAATCTGCGGCGCTGACAGCGGCGTTTTGACATTTTTTTCGTAACTTTGCAGCCTCATTATCACGCTAAAACGATACATCCATACGCTTATGTCTATAGAT
>CANPDS010000017.1 GCA_947573015.1 uncultured Muribaculum sp. | reverse complement strand
AGTTCGACAAACCTTACCTCAGAAACATCGTCATGCTCATTCCGCTGCACCAGAATGCCACCATCATCATATTTCAACACCAACTCCGGAGATACATAGCGTATAGCATCATCAGCAAGCTCTGGAGAGAAATCATATGCAGGCGCAACCGGCGTAAAAGGGGTATCGAACGGAGATTGATGAGGAATATCATCATTCTTATGACATCCTGACAGACCGTACACACATAAACATATGGCACTGACTTTCAGGGCCCATATCATATCTGAGAATGACCAGTCTTTTTTCATGGCTCAATATATATTATAAGTTTTCCCATCGATCCGGGGGTTGCATACTGAAGTTCATGCTTCCCTAAGCCTATGCCATCCAAAGCAATGCGCACCTCTGTCTGAGCCATCCCATCGATACTCCATTTTGCATCTTCATCTACATAAGGAGAATATAGATCAAGCCAGCGGTCAGAAGACAATTTATATCTGCCACGTAACGGAATCCTTACCACCACATCATCAGGGGTATCAGGTGCTACCACGGAGCCATTCCCGGGATAGATCTCACCGACATGGCTACCCCAAAGGTATTCAGCAAGATCCGGATAATCAACAAATGGATTCCGATTCCCTTGCAATCGCTCAGAAGCATCATTAGCCTTGATTTCAATATCCGTTACAGGATATTGACGATGCCATGACAGATATACAGACGAAGCCCATGAAGTAAGACCCGGGTATTCTTCCGATGTGAAAAACTTAACGCCGTCACCACCCCATATGCTGAACGGATATATGGTGGTGAAATAAAAATAACGTCGTGCGATCATGCCCTTCTGGCTATCGGCTGGCTCAACCACATCCATCGTCCATCCGTCGAGCGTTACAGAGCCAGTACACCAACGTCCACCGGAACTTCCGGGAACTTCGCTGAAACCCTCACCGGAACGTCGGCAAGCCAATATGTCGCCAACTGTCAGCATTGAGTTAAACAGATCATATGGTGCCCGATGCCTATAATCTACAGGTAAGCCAAGCCATGAATCACCAACAATATTACAGCGTGCAAGCGCCACCACAGCCTCATCACGTCTGTATGCATTCCCCGTAACCATATCAACAATATGATCCGATCCATCGGTCTGCAACTCCATCAGTAGCGCCCGAGATTGTGACTCAGAACTCTGTACATCCATCAGACTCTCCGGTGAGCAATATTGACGGAGTGTATGTTTAAGAGCGTCGCCCTGACGACCTACTGCATAATCAGAAACGACATCAGGAAACACCGTGACTGCCGTGAGAAGCGATATGCCACTCAATATTACCGTTTTTATCGAAGATGAAGCATTAAGTATATGTTTCATAAGGAGAGAATATTTCTTAGTAATCAAACAGAACGGACACGACGCTTTACAAATCTGTAAATTTACGCTTCCCGCGCAAATAATAATCCAGAATTATATTCGTATCGGGATTCAGCAGATTGACAGTTGGATGCACTTTGTAGTTGTCTCTCATCTTGCGGAAATCACCATGAGCCTTAAGCACTGCTCCGGCACTTTTCCAATCAAATTTGAGTATGAACATTGCCCATGCCAATGTGTCGTAAAGACGCCTAACAAACAACCGTCGACGCCTTACCTCATCAGGCAGATTCTTGTGTAGCAACAGCAGGTTGTTGCGGAAATTCAGATACGTCTTGCGAGGATTGCCCTGTGGCAATGTGCCGCCACCAAGATGATATACCACACTTCCAGGCACCACTCTGACGTCACAACCGGAAAGGCGTATGCGCCAGCAAAGATCTATCTCCTCCATGTGGGCAAAAAAGTCGCGGTCAAGACCACCGACACGCTGATATATCTCCCTTCGCACCATCAAAGCGGCACCGGAAGCCCAATCAACTGATAAGGCCGAATCATATTGCGCACGGTCCTCCTCTATAGTGTCAAAGATACGCCCTCGGCAATAAGGATACCCGTTGCAATCAAGAAATCCTCCCGAAGCACCTGCATATTCAAATTTCTCCGGCTCCATGTCGCTAAGGATCTTAGGCTGGCATGCTCCGGTTGATGGATTACCATTCATATCATCGACCAGCGGAGTCAACCAGCCGGCGGCAGGGCGCACATCACTGTTAAGCAACACCACCAGCTCATTGTCCACCATAGCTATGGCACGGTTGTATCCTTCAGCAAAACCATAGTTGTGGTCAAGACAAAGCACTCTCACCTGAGGGAACTCCGTAGCAAGCACCTGAAGCGACATATCGGTTGAACCATTGTCAGCCACAATTATCTCACCCAGCTCAGCATCGGTATTCTTAATCACCGACGGCAAATAGCGTCGGAGCATATCCGCGCCATTCCAATTTAATATTATTACCGCTACAGGAACTTTCATCTTAAAATGAGTAAATTTTCAGATGAGGAATTTTGACATACTGTAAACAGAAATGTTTACCAGTTGCAGGAATCATGCAGCGTATCCACAAATCCTTCGGGATAATCCACTGCATATTTCCACCTCTTATGCGTCCATAGCCATATCGACGGAGACCGACGTATGGTGTCCTCAAGCATACGCGCGTAGGCATCAGTAACTGCAAAATCGAGAAGATGCGATGCATCATCGGTAATTGGGCGTACCGTCATGCGGTAATGTCCGCGGCTCGGTTTTTCAACATCCCAATATAAGGCAGCCATACCAAGGCGGCGCACAATCGTTTCGGTGCCGGTAATCATCGCAGTAGGATGATTCAGAAATTTCACCACATGTGTTACATCGCCTGCGCTTGGTTTCTGATCACTCATAAATCCCACTATAGCCTGCTTGCCTGCACGGCGCAGCATCAGCAAGTCACGAAATACAAGTTTCTTTTCATAACTTACAGAGCCAAAGCGACTGCGCAGCTTAAGAAAATATTCATTGAACCAATGATTGGTAAGAGGTCGGTAAACCTGCGCATACACGATCTTCTCAGACGGTTTAAACCGCGACCATAATGTGATCGATGTGCCCCACTCCCAATTGCCACAATGTCCGAAATACATTGCTATACTGCGGCCTTCGGCAAAAAGGCGATCCACATGCTCGATACCGACTATCTCAAACCGCTTTTTGATCTGTTCGTCGCTTACATGGGCAAGTTTTATGGTCTCCACAAAATAGTCGGCGAAATTGCGGAAAAATTCCCGGCAGATGTCGCGGCACTCCTTGTCGCTCTTTTCAGGAAATGACGCGCGAATATTATCCAAAGCTACCTTACGGCGATAATGGACCACATGATACAGCAAAACGAAAATAACATCGCTGATGCAGTATAGCACACGGAATGGTAATCTTGACATTCCATCAAACAATGCTCCGAGAATATTATACGCCCACATATGTTTCATGATTCCCAGGTTTAGCTGTCGTGGTGTATGATCTCTCCCTCAATCTCCTCGCCGGAAGCGTCCGGCTTGCCCAACCGCACGTCTATCACCCGGCCGGCGAATTCAGGAGCAGGATTCATCTTTACTCTCAGATAATTATCGGTAAATCCCATCATCGGTTTACCCTTACGTGGATGCTCGGCGAGGACAGGACGTACGGTACCAGAGAAACGTGAGGTAAAATCTGCGAGTTTCTGCTCCGACAAAGCAAGCATCACATTAGTACGCCTGTGCTTAATATCCTGTGGCACCACCCCATCAAGGTCAAGCGCACGAGTGCCTGGCCGCTCCGAATATGGGAACACATGCAACCGGCTAATATCAAGACTCTCCACAAAGTCGCGGCTACGCTCAAATAGTTCGTCAGTCTCGCCACGTGCACCGACTATCAAGTCAACCCCAATAAATGCATGCGGCATGACACTGCGTATGCGTTGCATGCGGTGACGGAAAAGTGCAGTATCATAATGACGTCGCATAAGGCGCAACACCTCATCGCTCCCGGCCTGAAGCGGCACATGGAAATGAGGCATAAACGCTCTTGATCCGGCAACCCAGTCAATTATATCATCGGTAAGCAAATTAGGCTCGATCGAAGAGATGCGGTAACGCTCAATACCCTCTACGCGGTCAAGCTCACGGATCAGGTCGAAAAAATTATCATCGCGCCCCTTGCCAAAGTCTCCGATATTCACTCCGGTAAGCACAATCTCCCGACCACCCTCTGCGGCCACTTTCTCGGCCTGTGCAACAATTTCCGGGATAGTTCCTGACCGACTGCGGCCACGAGCCATGGGGATAGTGCAATATGTGCACCAATAGTCACACCCATCCTGCACCTTGAGAAAATGGCGGGTGCGGTCCTCGGCGGAACATGATGGAGTGAACTCGCGTATATCCTTCGTAGGGGTAACCTCTTTCAATGCAGCCGCACGCCCGGCATTCCATCTGTCGAGATACTCGGCGAGCTGTAGCTTACGATCAGTACCCGCTACAACCGCTACTCCCGGCAGAGAAGCTATTTCATCGCTCTTTAGCTGTGCATAGCATCCGGTAACAACTATCGCAGCTTCCGGATAACGACGGGCAAAACCACGTATGGCCTGACGGCATTTTTTGTCGGCCACCTCAGTGACACTGCATGTATTGACAACCACAATATCAGGAACCTCGCCGGTCTGCACACGCCGTATACCTTTTTCAGCAAACAGACGCGCCACCGTTGACGTCTCTGCAAAATTGAGTTTGCACCCGAATGTATGAAACAATGCCTTCCGTCCGGCAAATAGCGATTCATCTATCATAACCGCAAATTTACAACATCTCCCTCACCTCTGCAACTCCCGTTTTTCAGAGAAAGATGGACAATTGTCAGAAAGAAAATGTCTCCAGCTTCATTTCAGCCAAAGAGTTCATTATGCCTACTTCGGCAGCAAATACATCGGAAGCACTATGTGCATCAAGAGCTTCCTGATCACGCCATGTCTCACATATCATCATCACATCGCTACGTGTGGCGCTTTCAAAAATATCGTATGCCACACAACCATCCTGTTTCAACGATGCCTCTGTTAGGCGTTTGGCTGCATCCAGCACTTCCTTACGGTTCTCCTTCGATACACGGATAAAACAATTTAATCTTAACATAAATATTGATTTTTACTTATTGAACTTATTTTCATACAAAGGTATGATATTTTCTAAAATAATGTATTAATCATTTCATCTTCATTAACTTTCTTTTTCAAACAAGCTCTTGGTAGAATTGTATATAAATTAGTTCAACAAAATTGATGTATGTGCTAACCTACTTAAATAATATATGCTATTTTTGCATTATATTTTCATATCATATATCACTTGAACTCTCCTCAAACCTATACATATGGACAGCCAACTTCTCAATCAGATATACGAACAGAGTTTCCGTGACAACTGGGCATTGCCGGCATTGACCGAATATGGCAAATCGCACACGATGAACTATGCAGATCTTGCCCTTGAAATAGCAAGAATGCACCTTGTCTACGAGCTTATCGGCATAAAGCCGGGTGATAAAATAGCACTTATCGGACGTAACTCTCCGGGCTGGATCGTGGTGTTTATCGCGACCATCACCTATGGAGCCACTATCGTGCCCATACTTCAGGATTTCAATCCTACCGACTCAACCCATATCCTCAATCACTCCGGATCGGTGATGCTGTTTGTCGACAGTAACATCTGGGAAAATCTGGAGTTTGATCACATGCCGAATATAAAAGGCGTGATATCACTGACCGATGGAAAACTACTTGCCGAACATCCCCTCAACGACGGAATGATCGCCAATGTGCTGAAAAATCTAAATAGAAAATTTCGGCGCCGCTACAAGAACGGATTTGGTCCTGCCGATATTCTCAACTATACGTCAGGTACCACCGGATTCTCAAAAGGCGTGATGCTTACATACCGCAACCTCTGGGGCAATGTAACTTTCGGCGTTCAGTCGCGGCTTCATTTCCAAGGTTCGCGATGCCTGGCATTCCTCCCGTTGGCGCATGCCTACGGTTGTGCATTCGACATGCTTGTTCCTTTGGCAACCGGCACTCACATCAATGTGTTCGGAAAACTTCCGGCACCCAACATTCTGCTGAAAGCATTCTCCGAGGTAAAGCCCAACCTTATCATCTGCGTGCCTCTGATTCTTGAAAAAATATACCGCAAACAGATACTCCCGATGATCACTAAAAAGCAAATACGCTGGGTGCTTGCTATCCCAGGACTTGACAAAGCCCTTTATGTGATGATCAGGCGCAAGCTCGTGGAGGCATTCGGTGGTGAATTTGAGGAGGTGATTGTAGGTGGCGCTCCACTCAACCATGAGGTAGAAGAGTTTCTACACCGGATAAAGTTCCCCTTCACAGTAGGCTATGGAATGACTGAATGCGGACCGCTAATCAGCTACACCCCTTGGCGCCAGTTTATTCTTGGATCATCCGGACGCACTCTCGCAGGATTTATGGAGAGCAAGATCGAGAGTCCTGATCCTGAAAACGTGCCGGGAGAGATATGCGTGCGCGGCGTGAATGTGATGAAAGGATACTACAAAAATCCGGAAGCCACCAACGCCGTGCTCGATAGCGACGGATGGCTCCACACCGGCGATATGGGCACACGCTCATCTGACGCCACAATCTTTATCCGCGGCCGCTACAAGACGATGATACTTTCGTCGAACGGCCAGAACATCTACCCAGAGGAAATCGAGGCAAAACTCAACAACATGCCTCTCGTAGCAGAAAGTCTGGTAATTGAGCGCAACAAGCAACTTGTGGCGCTCGTATATCCCGACTATGAGGCTATGGACAAGTTCGGCATATCCACCGCCGAACTTCCTGCCGAGATGGAAAAAGTGCTCGCTGATCTCAACAAACTCGTTGCTCCCTACGAACGTATCTCCAAGATACAACTAATTGCCAACGAATTTGAGAAAACGCCCAAGAAATCAATCAAGCGCTATATCTACAACGCCTGATCAACAATAAAGCATATGGAGGTGGCCGCTACACGGTACTTCATAATATGCCTGCCGCCTCCTTTCAATGAAAAAATTTGACCTATGACCGACCAATCATTACTGCACGACGCATGGGACCGCGACCATCTGTGGCATCCCTACACCTCAACCATCAATCCTCTTCCGACATATAAAGTAGCCTCGGCACATGGCACGAAAATCAAGCTTGCCGACGGCACTGAACTTATCGACGGAATGTCATCATGGTGGTGTATGATCCACGGCTACAACAATCCACGCATAAATGAAGCGGCCCACCGGCAGATCGACACCATGTCGCATGTGATGTTCGGTGGCCTCACCCACGAACCGGCCATCACGCTTGGCAAGATGCTTTTGGAAGTTGCACCCCCATCGATGCACAATATATTCTATGCCGACTCCGGATCAGTAGCCGTAGAGGTGGCTATGAAAATGGCTATACAGGCGGCAGTATCACGCTCTGGAAGCCATAATAAGACAAACTTTGTAACCATACGCTCCGGATACCATGGCGACACATGGAATGCCATGAGCGTGTGCGACCCTGTGACTGGAATGCATGGGGCCTTTGGCTCAGCACTACCCGTGCGATACTTTATCCCCCACCCCTCATCACGATTCGGAGGGAAGTGGAATGCAGCCGACATAGAGCCGCTTGAAGCCACACTCCGCGACCATGCCGATGACATAGCCGCATTTATTCTGGAGCCGGTGGTGCAAGGCGCCGGAGGAATGTACTTCTACCATCCGCAATTTCTGACAGAGGCACGCAAGCTATGCGACAAATACGGCATATACCTTATATTCGATGAGATAGCCACAGGATTCTGGCGCACAGGAAAATTTTTCGCATGGGAATGGGCCGGAGTAGAACCGGACATAATGTGCATAGGCAAAGGCCTCACCGGTGGATATCTCACCATGAGCGCCGTACTCACCACCAAGGAAGTAGCCGACACAATATCACGTGGCGAAGCCGGGGTGATGATGCACGGCCCAACATTCATGGCCAACCCTCTGGCCTGCGCCATAGCCATCGAATCGCTGAAGATGCTGCGCGAGACAGATATGAATGCGCGTGTGGCCCATATTCAGGATATCATCGCCCGCGAACTCGCTCCAGCCGCCACCAATACCAAGGTGCGTGAAGTGCGTGTGCTCGGCACAATAGGCGTGATAGAAACCAAGGAGCCGGTGGATGTAGGCGCATTCCAAAGACTATGTGTGGCCGCAGGCATATGGGTACGGCCATTCGGACACAACGTATATATCATGCCCCCCTACGTGATTTCCGACGAAGATCTCACCATTCTCTGCCGCCGTTTGCTTGAGATAATGCAAACGATCTGACCGAAATGATCCAGACACCGTCAACCATCTTTTCCTAAGAAGTTCTAATTTATTTTTAGAATAAAAAGAAGCGAAAGCGCGTCATCAATCACGATGCCGCGCTTTCTTCATTCAGACTAACTAATTGAATTGGTGTAAGCCCATTTTTCGGCTTACTTACATATTGATGTGGAATAAAATCCAAATTTTGAACAGGACAAGAGTGATAATTTCAATCGTGGAGATCACTTCACAGCACACGTGCCGCGCAGACGTATGTCGGCAGATGAAGCTCCAACCATCACGTCCCAGTTGCCCGTCTGCAACATCGGCTTATAATCGGGTCCGATAATCTCAAAAGCCGATGCCGGGAGCGTAAACGACACACTGCGCGACTCACCTTTGGGAATGTCCACACGGTTGAAGTCGGCCAGACGCATCAGCGGTTGCACTGTAGCGGCAACCTCCGGATGGAGATAAAGCTGCACTACCTCCTCACCATCACGAGCGCCGGTATTTGTTACCGTGAGGTCAACCTTAACAGTACCGTCGGGGGCAGGTGTCAATGTAAGTCCGGAATAGTCGAACGTAGTATAGCTCAATCCATAGCCAAACGGATAGCGGGGTGCGGCCTCACCTTCAACATAAGGATGAAGCTGCGGCGCACGCCGGTTATAATATATAGGAATCTGGCCTACAGAGCGTGGAACAGTCACCGGGAGGCGTCCGGCAGGATTATATGAGCCGAACAACACCTCTGCAATGGCATTACCTCCTTCCTGACCTGGATAATATGCAGTAAGTAGAGCATCGGCATTTTCAGCGGCCCACTCCTTATCGAGTGGACGACCTTCAATATACACCACTACAAGAGGTTTGCCAGTAGCTTTCAAGGCCTTAAGGAGTTCAAGTTGCTTGCCCATGAGAGTCAGCGACTCGCGGTCGTATCCCTCGCCGCTCTCCATGTCGCTGACTGCATTAGCATCGACAACAGCGGCGCCGGTCTCCTTGTATGAAGTCTTGAAGTCGCGAGCCGAGCTACCGCCAACCACAGCCACCACCACATCGGCCTCACGAGCAGCTGCCACAGCAGCAGGGATGTCGGCAGATGCGGTATCGCGCACAGCACATCCCTTAACATAGCTGATGTCAATGCCGGGATGCTGTCGACGCATGCCGTCGAGCACAGTCACCACGCGTCCTTCGGGCTGAGGGGCGGTATAGTCGCCGAGCATATTGTATACATTATCGGCATTAGGGCCGACAAGGGCGATCTTAAGATCGGGAGTGACTGCCAGAGGGAGAGTGGCATTATCGTTTTTCAGGAGAGTGACTGACTGACGAGCCACCTCACGCGCTATCTCGCCGGAACGGAAATCGCCCACACGACGGGCTTCTTTCGGATCAACATAAGGATGTTCAAAGAGGCCCATGTCAAACTTAAGCGTAAGCACGCGGCCAACAGCACGATCAAGCGCTCCGGCATCAAGCTTTCCGGCTTTAGCCGCTGCCACAAGATTTCGGTAAGCATCGCCGCCGAGGTCAACATCGAGTCCTGCATCCAGAGCCATAATGGCAGCATCAGCAACAGTGGGCGCCACATGATGAGTGTCGCATATACCCTCTATAGAGTAAAGATCTGACACAGTGAAACCCTTGAAGTTCCAGTCGTCGAGCAGATCGGTAAGGAGCTTGCTGTTGGATGTACAGGGAATGCCGTCGATCGAGTTGTAGGAGCTCATTATTGAAAGCGCTCCGGAGTCGACAGCCTCGCGGAATGGTGGCAGGAAGTTCTGAAGAAGATCGCGCTCACCTACCACGGAATAGTTGCCATTCTGGCCACCTTCAGGCACCGCATAGGCAAGAAAATGCTTCAGAGTGGCGATGGTGGAATATGGTTTCGACAGGTCGCCACCCCCAAGACCGGAAATCATTGATCCGCCTACTCGGCCAGCCAGAAGAGGATCTTCGCCAAAAGTTTCCTCCACACGGCTCCAGCGAGGATCGCGCGACAGGTCGAGCACCGGTCCATAACTGATGTGTCCACCCTGTGTGCGCACCTCTCTACCGATCACCTCACCTACCGAACGCATCAGCGCCGGATTCCATGTCGCCGCCATGCCGAGACCCGTTGGAAAGACTGTAGTACCTATAGCCATGTGGCCATGTGGTGCTTCTTCGGCAAGAAAAACGGGGATACCAAGACGAGTATTCTCTATCACATATTTCTGAAGGGCATTCCCGGCACGGGCAGCCTGCTCAGGCGAAAGGCCGTTGTCGAGAGTCTTACGTGTCCATGGATCGGCACGATAAGTGGCCCAAAGCATTCCTGCGCCAGTGGTATCGATCAGATCGCGGAACTTCTGCGACTCACTTACAGTGTTGGGTCCAGTAATCTCATACATTTCCCATCCAAGGGGACACAACAACTGTCCGACCTTCTCCTCGACAGTCATGCGGGAGAGCAGATCGGCAACACGCTGCTCAGTAGGAAGTTTAGGATTTAGATATGCACCCTTCTCGGTGCGTGCCTCAGCAGTAATCGCCAGAGATGACAGAGCGAGGCTTATAGAAGCAAAAATGGAAAAGGATTTCATGATTATAAAGTCAGTTTTTCCGGTATATTGAGATGTATATAACAAGTCACCGATGGACAGAATTCATTTATGGCCACAAATTTATAAAAAAAAACGGATATGCGCCAAACGTTTATCTATCGCAGAATTGTGGTTTACGGAATGTCAACGGGAGATGCGCACTTTTACCGGAATGGAGTCGACTTCCATAGAATGTATGAGCGGCATAAGATATAGATCGGGGGTGGTGGCATTCTGGCCGCTGGGGTTATAGTCTTCCGGCACAGAGAGCGTGACCTGTATCTTCGACTTCGCTCCAGGCCCGAGTTTCAGCCCGTATGGCACGAAAAGAAGTGTAGAATCGCGTCCAGAGGGTTGCAGATCAAGGCCCATTACAGCATCATAACCATTGACCATCGGTATTGTAAGAGTCTTGGATGTGCCCGGTCGCATGGTGCCGAAATCAATATTATAGCGGTCGAGCCTCAGACCAAGACCGAAATCAGCAGGATATCCGGCCACATCAATGAGCGGACGGTTGCGCTTGATAGTGCCGGTGACCACGAGGGTATCGCGACGGTCGCCTGTGAGGCGCAGATATACCGACTTTGTAAAGTGACCTTTCTGTCGCTCGGGATCATATTTCAGCACTATCTTCAGGGGTTCGCCGGCCTTTACCGGGCGCTTGGGATAGTCGACACTCACACATGGACAGCCGGGGAATGCATTGATCACGCCGGTTGCCGTCTTTCCGGCAGGGAGGGTGAATGTGTGGGTCACCACACCGCCATCCTCGCGGACGGTGCCGAATTCGTGGCGGTAAGTTGCAGCCATTGCCATGACCGGGAGGAGGGAGAAGAATATGATGGTGGGAAGAATTTTCATTTTTATATATGGTTAGCCTGATCAGAGAGAGGTTGCGGGAAAGATTGGTCGGACGCACCAAGGTACGTCCCTACAGAGAAATGGATATTGAAAAGGAGGCGCGATCTTTCCCCGGAGGGAAGGTCTGCGCCTCCGTAAGTTGCATCACATAAAAATGAGAGAGGAGAATTGCGGATTATAAAGTAAGGAGGGAGGAGAACTCTATATCAAAGTTGAGGATGCGCTTAATTAGTAGGGGCACTTCTGACCGTCAACCCAAGTTGCACTACCGGTAAGCATCGTAGCGTCATAACCATGACCGGTAACGTCGCGGATAGAACCGTCAGCATTTGTCTCGCCATCGAAACGCCAGCAAGCTATAAGGCCATCAGAAGTGGGATCTACGTAGCAGAGGCCATTTTCAAGTTCGGCAACTGAACGAGGCACATTCCAGATACGGCATTCGCTGACATATCCGTTGAAGAAACGGCTGTGGCAAGAAGAGCCGATTGTGAAGGTATCGAACCAACCAGATGATCCATTAAAAGCAGTAGAAAGGTTGATAGTACCACCAGCAGTCTCAATAGCGGCAATCTGCTCGCAGTCACGATAAACTCGAAGCATTGCACCGTCATATACAGCAGCAAAATGGATCCAGTGACCGGTATCGAATGTACCCATATGGATGTTAGGATCTGCATAGTGCTCCTTATTATCGGGCATTGGTGCATCACCGATACAGCCCTTCACAAGTTCAAGCTGATTAGTAGGCTGACCACCACCGTCACCAAAACGGAAGAGGAAGTTCTCCTCACAACCGCAAAGTGTGGATATACCAGTAGCCTGATTAGGATTGGTACCAAATCGGAGAGGAAGCACCTTCATCTCAATTGTCATCTGGCCAAGAGCGGCAACAGGGCTGCTCAATGGGTCAGACGCATCAGTCGGCTTAAATTTCGGAATCTCGTAAGATGAAGAACCATTGAGCCAACCGGCCTTAATGGTGATCACCTTGGTAAACTGTACATAAGCTGTACGCGAGGACTCGATTACACCCAGTCCATCACCACTTACAGAGGTAATAGTAACAGGAAGCATATAGCCTACTCCCTCTTCAAGGTCTTCACTATTAGATGTGAGCTTGACCTGAGTAGAGATATTCGATCCAGCTTTGATAACGAGATCTGTATTCTCAAGTTGGTACATGCTTGCCGCAGGAGCTACGAAAGCACGATTATACTTCTTATTGTATGCATCAAGCAACTCAGGAGCTGCCTTAACTGTAATATGCACATCAGAAGCAGCCTTTGCTGTCGAGGTGACAGTAAGTGCTGTACTTGACATACCGTCACATAGGAATTTCACCACAGGAGATGTTTCGGTACCGGTAAAAAGTACGGCATCACCAAAATCGTCACCCTCGTGGGAGCAGGCGGTAAGGGCCACCATGGCCCCTACTGCGAGATATGATATTGCTTTTAATTTCATTGTGATTTTGTATGATAAAATCTACATTTTATTTAACCTCGTAGATTGACACATCACTCAATGCTGTCAACACATAGCTAGGACAATATACCATCACATAGCGAGCTGTGATCGGAGCATAGAGAGCCAGAGTTTTAGAGCTTGACTCTACGGTACCGATAGAAGTCCAAGTGGAATTATCTGAGCTATAAGACAATTCAACTCCACTGAGCAACAGATAGTAACGAGAGCCGAAAGAGCTATCGAATGTCAAGCCATCAAATGTGTACTCTTTACCAAGATCAAGAGTAAGAGAGCCTCCTTGGAGAACTATGTACCAATAACGACCAGTCTTATTAATTGGATCAGACGCAGATCCTGAATAAACGCCATAATCTCCAGCAAGAGTCATGTTCCAACCACTGCGATCAGAAGCAGGAACCATTGTACCAGTAGGTGTACCGCCAGTCTTTATCAAAACTTCCTCAACTGAGAAAGTAAGATATGATATATTTGAAGAACTGACAGCAATACGGGCAGAACCTTTAACTACTTCAGTCATTCGTACCGGCACCATATATTTCTTCTCAGTATCGAGTTGAGAAAGAAGCTGAGCATTGTCTGTCACCTTAAGTGTCACAGGAGTATCAGCAGAATTGTTGCCTGGGAGAATAGTAGCTTCATCATTTACGAATAACACTACACCTTCGGGGAGTGCAACATAATCAGTGGAATTTTCGCCATTATAGCTATCAATAAGAGAATTATCAATAGCAAACTTCATAGTGAGTTCCTCTGTAGCACGAACACGTGAACGCGGTGCTACACTCCATGTAAGTGTAGGAGCCATAGTAGAATTCGGAATTCGAATGAACTTATACGACTCATTGTAAGTCGGTGCTAGAACTACCTGACCATCCACGCCGCCGAAGCCGTCAGAATAAACTTCGTCGTCATCGCTGCAGGCAGTAAAGCCGGCCGCAAGGGCAAGAGCACCGATTGCTGTAAAGAATTTATATAGTTTCATATTCTTTTATCAATTAATAGATGGCAGGATTACAGATCTGGATACAATCACGGAAACGAGCGTATGGATACGGATTAAGGCTGCAAACATTGTAGTCATCATTCATGATGAAGCCACCGAAGCCACCTTTACCACCTTCCGGTTTCCAACGGGCATAGTCATATAGAAGTCCCTGCTTGGTGTTATAATCACCTACCTGAGGAGTGGAGCCTGTGGCAGGATCTACATTCCATCCCTCACCGATCGACACACAGTGAACCACCTTTGACGATGGGTAACGAGGACGAGAGATCATTCTATGATAAGACTGCGACAGGAAGTAGTTGATATAATCAGCATATGCATATTTTCCATTGTCCGGATCCATCACTGTAGAGTTTGAGGGATCCTGCCCGTAAGCGTCAATGCAAAGGACCTTATCGCAGCTACCTGCTTTCTGAGCTACAGCAGCGCCATAGCGAGCCTCAATAAGAGCATAACGCTCTTCCTTAGTGATTTCAGGATTAGGACCAAGATACTTAGCCATCTCCATAAACATGGTATGGAAATATGCATCCTGCACAGGGTCACCTTCCGGCTCAAAGTCGATATCAAATCCATCAAGATCATTGAGGAATACCTGATCGACATTGTCAAGGCCCATCTCAACCATTACCTGATGCTTTGCAGCCTCAAAATCAGCACCTGTGAGCGTACCTGCTTCATTCTGCTCCAGAATTTCAAGCCAATGCTGCTTGTAACCCTTTGAGATATCGGCTTTGTTGATACGGCAGATATCTACAGGCTGAAATTTGATGCCCTTCTTCTGCTGACACTCACGCATCTCGGCAATATCAATAGGGTTAGTCGGGATACCACCCCAGAGCGATACAAGGTCGATCGAGTCAGGCAGACCGGCAAAACGAAGAGCCATAGAAGATGCACCTCCATATTTAGAGAACCAGCCGAAAGCAATTTCATGGTCAGAGGCCTTGTATTCGCGCAGATTCTGGTAATATAGCTCCGACACCTGTACGGGCTTTACCACATAATCGCCCTGATCCTGCACAGTCTCAATATCGGTATCGCAAGAAGTAGCGAATGCACCGAGGGCGAGTACGGGGAGAATTAATTTATATGATTTCATCATTGTTCAGAATAAATTAAGGGGATTATTATTTAGCGTCCCACCAGAGATGAGTTCCGGCATTATCAGTAGCACCACCAAGCAGACGCACAGCCTCAGCCATATTTGGTGCATTGTTGGAATACTCAGTAGAGGGGAATCGGAGACGACGGATTATATCACCGTCAGCAACTTCGTTAGTATTACTATAGCTGCTTATGCGTACCCAACCAGGATAGCCGGTACGACGGATTTCACTCCAAGCCTCCTGGCCGTCGGGGAAGAGGGCGATCCACTTCTGAGTGATGATCTGCTCGAGTTGCTTTTCAGCAGAAGCGGTCTCATCAAAAGCAGGAGACACCATTGAAAGCATTGATGATACATCTACCGAACGCTCTGTCTGAGGATCCACCCATGAAGACACCGGAAGATCAGTGCTTGCGAGATAAGAGTCAGCATCAGAAATACCTGCACTTGAGAATGACTCACGCACACCCTGCTCATATAGACTCTTGACATCACCACTGCCCACGCCAAGACGAAGTTTAGCCTCGGCAAGGAGGAAGTAAGCCTCAGCATGCTTCATCCAGGGAAAATTGTCATTCTGACCGAAATTAGCAGCAGAAACCTTGCTCTGAAGAGTTGAAGATGATGGATTGACAACACCATTACGCGCGCCACGGAAATCACCTTCGGTGTTCTTTACATAATACTTGGCAAGACGACCGTCGTTGTAGCCATTGAGATAGCAATCGGCAGTAGCACTCATACCAAGGTCAGCCCATGACTGGGTAACTTCCCAAAGGGGATTTGTATATATCAGACCATTTGCATTGTTCTGCAAAGCAGCATCGTCAGCCACAGATGTCATCAATCCATGAGCCTCGTTGATGGCAGCCTCAGCCTGTTGACGGGCAAGAGTCTGATCGACATAGCTTACACGCATTGCAAGACGGAGACGGAGAGTATTGGCAAACTTAACCCAACGTGCAACATCGCCATTATATACATTATCATAACGGGCCATGTAAGTTTTGCCGGGGTTGTTGTCTACATATTCACCGAGCACCGAGATTGCATGATCAAGCTCCTCAAAGAACGATTTGTAAACAGCCTCCTGAGAATCATATCCGGCCTGAAGGGAAGTACCGAACTTAGAATAGATTATCGGGCCATACTTGTCGGTGATACGGTGCATACCGAATACACGCAAAACAGTAGCCATTGCACGGTCAACAGAATTTTCATCTGCATAAATGCAGATCTGGCGATAAGGCTCCATTATGCGGTTATATGCTTCATTGAATGGCATGTTATACCAATGATCAACCATAAAATAGTGATCGAGATGAAGGTTACCGATATTATATGTGCCCTTAAGGTCTGCGAAGTATCCGGCAAAGATGTCACCGGTGAGCATCTGAGTGATCTGATATGTACCGCCCAGATCCT
>CANPDS010000016.1 GCA_947573015.1 uncultured Muribaculum sp. | reverse complement strand
TTTAAAAGATCAATGGACCCACAGATGTTTTGACCTGCATCTGTGGGTCCATTGACGTTATTTGTGTGAGGATTACCTTAGTACGATGAATGTGATTTCCGGTGATGAGGCGTAACGTAGTCCATCGGTAGCCATGGCTGAGGCGGTGTATGTGCCATTCTCTACCGGATTGCCATTCTGGTCGAGTAAATTCCATTCCCATTGAGATGAACTTGATGGTTGTAAGATATTGGCAACTGTGTTTCCGCATTTGTCAAAGATGATGATATTGACAGTCGGGTCAGTGGATAAATAGTTATGCGTCCATTCGAATAATGCGTTGTCGCGGTTGATCTTAGTCAGGCATTGCAACGAAATGCTCATTTCTGCAGACATTACCTCAAAATCCACACTTTTGACAATACGGTTGCCGGAGTTGTCACAGAGACTGATGGTTACAGTATGCGATCCGTCAGGCAATGATCCTACAGGAATGTCAAAATATGCCGATCCGTCAGTATCGATTCTGCAATATGATCTGGCATTGTCAATCTCATTTCCATCAATGTCCGCATGCATGGCGATTTCAAGCGGAGAGGGACACGTGGCTATTCCGGAAATATCGTCGTGAATGCAGGCGTGTATGGCTGCGTCTGGAGATGATACACGATTATCCGGTGTCCCTACGTAGAAATATGTTATAGATGGAGGGGTTGTGTCGGTGATGCGAGATGTCTCTGCATCAGATACAGTTATATTTTTCAATTCCCCGGTTGCGGAGTAGGTATAGTCGGGAGTTTCCGCATATGCTACGATTCTTAACTTAGCGCTCTTAGGCTGCTGGGGTAATATTAGGGTGGTTTCGTAGTTCCCTTCGGTTATTTCTGCTGTAACTTTAGCTACTGGAATTGATCCGCACAGATATGTTTTGCCTCCGGAGTTGGCATCACGTATACCACGTGTGGTGGTTGTAATGTGCTCTATTGTTACCGTGAGATCAATTTTTCCATTGAAGTCGGATGCTACAGAGCCGGTTTTGTCGATAATCTGTCCTGTAATTCTTACAGGCGTGAGAGTTGGGAGTTCTGACAGGTTGTCGGTCAGATTGATTGATGCTTCATAATCAGCAAAGTGTAGAGGAAGTTCTGGATCTCCGAGCAGATTGCGGTTAAGATCGTTGATAGAATAGCGCGTACTGGTAATGTTCTCTTTTATGCAGTCACTCTGCATTTCGAGCCATAGTTGACCAAGGGTAGTGCCTGATGTTGCGGAAGCTATATGCTTTGCTATTATTTTATGAGATGTCTCGTTACCCTTGGCCCAAGATTCTCGGGAATAAGCAATGTTGGCTATCATCGCGTTTTTACTCAGAAGTGATGATATGGCAAATGCCTCAAGCGTGCCGTCGAAGTGTCCGAGATTACATGTGCTGAGGATGGAGATGGGCATCGTTTCATTGGAAAACCCGGTTGCTGCCTGTGATGTTATACCATACTTACCTGTAACAAATCCTTCGTAATTGGAATGTCCGATGTAATGGACGAATCCTACGCCTTCGTGAATGTGGTTTGCAACGCTTCGGTTTAATTGCGGCAGTGGATTTGTATAGTCATTAGGGAAAAAGTCTACATAATTTTTGTGGGTCAGGGAGCCTGGTCGGGTGGATATGGTTGTGGCGATCTGGTCGATTGCTTCGGTGTATTGCGCATCATCTACATTGTCGGCTATGTAGATGGATTTGTTGGCTGCACGCATCCAGTGTGGGGTTGTCATGAATCGACGGATCTTGTCGTTGACCATCGAAGCCAATTCTGGTGTGTGCACTGGCAGACGGCCTACGGCTATCTGTGTATACTGATGCCATATGAGGTTGGGATTGTAATTGTCGTTTAGCATGCCGAAGTAGCTGTCGGTGCAATATGACTGCACGGTGCTGTACATGTAGAGATCCTGAGAGCATTCGCGCACCGGAAGTATTGGCATGGAGTGGGTGATATGGCGCATATCGTAGGACGCAGCGCCATAAAGTAGCAGTGAGCGGAGTTTTGAAGGCTCGCGGTCATACAGCATTTTTACAAATCTTCGCAGTCCCATTGCCGAGAATGAGCCTGATGAAAATTCATTGTAGATGTCTTCGGCATTGACTACAGCGACATCTATGCCTTGTATGGAACGGTGGATTTCTGCCAGTTCCTCAGCCTGTATAAGAAGGTTGGGTGTAGTGACAATCAGCATGGTAGGTACAGTCAGCGCATGAAGATTCTGATTGACCAGATCTCTATCAACGATTTCAGGAGTGTGCTGCTGGGCTTGTGGGTCAAATAAAATGACTGTAGGTGTAGAGGCGGTAAGCGTGATCTGATTGTCAATCATTTCATATGGTCTCACTGAAGAAGCCGAACTGATATCCCAGGCGCATGTCCCGGCAGGAATGTCCGAGAAGCGCACGTTTGTATCGTAGTTGCTGGTAAAGTAGAGCGTGCGTTGAGGATCCTGACCTAATGTGTTTAATCTTGGATAAGATATTGCCATGAAATCCATTCCAATATTGCTTCCTGTCGGTCGTGGTTGGGTGAGGAGAACGTTCAGATGGAGAGTATCTTCCGTAGCGTCATTGCCAAGAGTGAATTCTGTATATCCGGTGCGTCTTGTGAAAACAGATACGTTTGAGATGCTCAATCCAGATTCGATATTCTTGGATGTGTATTCCGGAAGACCTAAATCAATAGTTGCGTTTTCGTCAGATCCCCATGCATAGGTGAGTCGTATTGATGGTGTATCGGCAGATCTGTCAGTGATAGGGAAACTGTAATGTGTAGGTGAGTCATTTTCGATAGTGCGGTCAAACCATCGTTCGCCCATCTGGACAAAATTCTGTATGTCACGATTGATCACATAAGCAGCTGTATGTGTGTCGGCATATTTTTCGGCTGTTGAGTATGGTATGCAGTCGGGAAGTGGAGCCGATGAAGGCATATCGGTAAGAAAATAATAACCTTCGAACGAGTAGGGATTTGTTTCTAGGGTTACCGACATGCCGGACAATGTGATCTTCTCTCCAGTTTGTCCATAAAAGAGTAATTTCCCTCCTGTGTGCATCGACATTTGCTGTGGCAAATCGTCAGGTAATGTTGTGGAAAATCTATCGTCGAGCATTAATGCTCCACCGTATCCATAAGGGAACGTAATTCGGAGTGCTCGATTTGCTGCATTCCGGGTTCGATAACTTTTACTTTTACCCATTTGCCTGAGGATAATTTTGATTCTGCTGCATAATACGAGGTGTCATGAGCTTTGGCGAGAATGCAATTGCTTATGAGGGCAAGGAATATTAACAGGCGCGTGATGTTCATGGTTCTTAACAGTCGGAGGAATTATGGGAGGATAATGGATTGGAGAGAGATAAAAATACATGAGGAGTTTAGAGGAATGCGTTTTGTGTCGAGCTGATTATTTGATATTGAATGAGAGTACGGTAGTGTCATTGAGCGTACCTTCCCAATGTGTGTCAAGGGGCGGATCCGGGAATGGCATGAATGTGCATAGTCCGACAATATCGCCCATCTTCATAGTTGCATAGTTGCTGAAATGCTCGATAATGGCAGGCGCAGGATCAAGTTGTCCGGATAAGTCAATATCTCCAGTTGGGGTTGATGCGATAATTTTTCCATCGGAAGGGAGTGGGATCCAATCGCCTATGATCATGGCTCCATCAAATGCGTCAAGCAATCCGTTAGTGGGATTGTAAGGTGAGGGAGATGGCATCACACCTAATGTCATCGCATCGAAATATCTGTTTGCGAATTTTGCCCCGATACAGTGTCCGAGACGCGACATGCGGATTGCAAGAACTGTCTGCATGGTCCATTGTGGGGCAAAGGGAGGTATAAACCACGGACGTCCGGTGCGCAGGATTGCAGAGTCGGGTATCACCTTTGCTGGTGTATCGCTACAGAATGGCCCGGCTGGACATCTCAGGCTAACCATTGCTTTCATGACTGAGTGCTGTTACGGAGTCCGAGACGATTGTACATTACCGCAAGATGTGCGTAAATGGATGTATTGGAGATGACAATCCCTTCAGGAGCAGTAATGCGGAAAGGTGTGAAATTCCACAATGCTTTTATTCCAGCCTCAACCATGGCATCGCTCACTTGCTGGGCCACATGGATAGGCACAGCAATGATGCCGATTTCAGCATTTAAGGATGGTATCAGTTCGCCGAAGTGCTTCATGTCGTAGATAGGCACTCCTGCTATGGTTGTGTCTACTACTTCGGGGTTGATGTCGAATCCGGCAACGATGCGTAGTCCGTAGTTGACCAGACCTGAATCCTGGATTAATGAAGAGCCGAGACTCCCCACACCGATCATCACTGCATTATGGCCGCGTTTGAATCCAAGAAAATCCTGAAGTTCATGTTCCAGTACGGCTACTTCATAGCCGATACGTGTTTTACCCCGTATGTTGAGAAATGACAGATCTTTGGCAATCATCGAGGCATCGACATTGATTTCTTTCGAAATCTGTGTTGATGACACATAATCTACACCGCGCTCTCTTAGCAATCCTACGTATGCAAGATACCAGGGAAGGCGACGCAGCGTTGGCTCCGGGAGCTCACGTATAGGTGTCGGTGACTGTATTTGTGTAAATTCGCTCACTTCTAATTATCTCTATTCTGTGCAAAATTACAAATTTTTTCTGCCATAAGCTATTTCCGGCGTTATTAAAATGGGAGGAATGTGTAAATTTGCAGCCGTTTTTGATATGGGGACTATTTTTATAACAGCACCTATTGTTTGATTTAAAACGAGTGATTTATGTTGAATAAAAGAGGATTGTTTGCGCTTGCATTGGGCACATTCGCCCTTGGTATTACAGAGTATCTGACGATGGGTATCTTAGGCGTTCTTGCCGATGATATGGGGGTGAGTATATCACGTGCAGGAGCGTTTATATCGGCATACGCTACTGGTGTATGTGTTGGTGCTCCCGCTTTGTTGTTTGCCCGCAAAATGGCATTGAAGAAGTTGATGTTGATTCTTGCGGCAATGATTATGATAGGAAATGCATTTACGGCGTTTGCTCCGGAATTCTGGAGTTTCTGTCTTGCCCGATTTGTGTCAGGATTGCCTCATGGTGCATATTTTGGCGTAGGGGCGATTGTAGCTCGTAAACTTGCGTCGCCGACAAAGGCCGGTAGTGCGGTGGCTATAATGATCGGAGGCATGACTGTCGCCACACTTGTTGGAGTGCCATTGGGTACATTCATATCCAACATGGTTTCATGGCGATTGGCATATGTGGTGGTTGCTGTATCGGGAGCTATCACATTTCTTGCTATTAAATGGTGTGTGCCTCACGTATCTGGGCTTGAGGATATGGGCTTTAAAGGTCAGTTCCGTTTCCTTGCCACACTACCACCGTGGCTTGTGTTTGGTGGGGTGCTTTTGGGGCAGATTGGCATTTATTCGTGGTATAGCTTTATTGATCCGCAGCTCACTATGGTTGCCGGTTTTTCGCGCGATGCCCTGTCGTGGCTTATGGTTGTAGCTGGGTTCGGCATGTTTGCCGGAAATCTGATAGCAGGAAGATTGAGCGATCGTTTCAAGCCTGCGGCAGTTGCCACATGTGTGCAGGCTGCCGCCATCCCTATCCTTATACTTTTCTTTTACTTCGGACATATCAAGCTGGCGGCTGTAGTGTTGATGATGTTTGGTACAGCGTCGTTGTTTGGCTCCGGAAGTCCGTTGCAGAGTGATATAGTTGGGTATGCGCGTGGAGGAGAGATGCTTGGGGCTGCATGCATACAGATTGCATATAATGCTGGAAATGCTATTGCGGCATGGCTCGGTGGAGAGGTGATACGCGCAACGGGTAGTTATATGACACCCGCGGTATTCGGCTTGCCGATTGTTGCTGTTGGTGTTGTAATGTTGTTTTACCTTTACTGGCATTATGAACGGCGTCGTGGAGTGCCTGTCGCACGATAACCGAATCCCGAACTTTATAGCGCTTTTTCATGTTGCTATATATTAATTAAGGTGTATGATGTGGTCCTGAATTTTATATCCATGAATAAATTTCATCAAAGTTTTGGACTATCTATTAACACTTTTTCCTAATTTTGCCAAAATTTTATATCCCCTACACAGCGAAATGCCCAAAAATTTAGTAATAGTCGAGTCGCCTGCCAAGGCAAAAACAATTGAAAAGTTTCTTGGCAAGGACTACAAGGTAATGTCGTCGTACGGCCACATACGCGATTTGAATAAGAAGAAGTTCGGTATCGACATAGATAATGATTTTTCTCCGGTCTATGAGATACCTGATGACAAGAAACAGCTTGTCGATGACCTTCGCAAGGCCGTGAAATCCGCCGATACAGTATGGCTCGCGTCTGATGAGGACCGCGAGGGTGAGGCTATTGCCTGGCATCTGTGTGAGGTGCTTGGGCTTGACCCTGCCACCACGCGGCGTATAGTGTTCCATGAAATTACAAAAAAAGCAATCGAGGAGGCTATCAAGAATCCTCGTGCGATTGATCTGAATCGTGTTGACGCACAGCAGGCCCGTCGTGTGCTTGATAGAATCGTGGGCTTTGAACTGTCGCCTGTGTTGTGGAAAAAAATTAAGCCGGCCTTATCGGCAGGTCGAGTTCAGTCGGTGGCCGTGCGATTGATTGTGGAGCGGGAGCTTGAGATCAAGGCTTTCCATTCTGAACCATATTATCGTATTAACGGTGAATTCACCACTACTGGAGGTGCTCCGATTCAGGCTCAGCTTGACCGTCGTCTGCCTGATCAGAAGCATGCCGAGGCTCTTCTCACGGCATGCCGTGATTCTCGTTTTACCATTGCGGATGTTCTGACGAAGCCTGTCACAAAGTCGCCGGCACCGCCGTTTACTACTTCAACTCTTCAGCAGGAAGCAGCCAGAAAACTGGGTATGACAGTGGCTCAGACAATGATGGTGGCTCAGAAATTGTATGAGGCGGGACATATAACATATATGCGTACCGACTCGCTCAATCTGTCGTCGCTTGCGGTCAATGCCATATCCGATGAGATCACCGGACGTCTGGGGCAGGATTATCTGAAAGTGCGCCATTATCACACCAATTCAAAGGGCGCTCAGGAGGCTCATGAGGCTATCCGTCCTACCGATGTGCATCAGACTGAGATTGATGGCACTTCGCAGGAAAAACGCCTTTACTCGCTCATATGGAAGCGTACCATAGCATCACAGATGGCAGATGCAAGGATTGACCGGACTACTGTGGAGATCGAGCCATCAGCTTGTGATGCCAAGTTTACTGCTACTGGAGAGGTGGTGAAATTCGATGGATTCCTGCGCGTGTATATCGAAGGACGTGATGATGATGGCAGTGATGCTGATACCGAAGGATTGCTTCCGGCTATGAAAGTAGGAGATGTTGTGACAATGTGCTCCATTGTGGCTACTGAGCGGTTTACCCAGCATCCGCCTCGTTACACAGAAGCTTCGCTTGTGAAGAAGATGGAGGAGCTTGGCATAGGCCGTCCGTCTACATATGCTCCCACCATCTCTACCATCCAGGCCCGCGAATATGTGGAAAAGGGTGAAAAAGAGGGCGAGGAACGCCATTATCATGTGCTGACCCTTGACTCAGAGGGAAAAGTGTCGGAATCTACACGTTCCGAGATTACTGGTTCGGAGAAAGGTAAACTTATACCGACTGATATCGGCATGGTGGTCAATGAATTTCTGATAAAGTATTTTCCTTCGATTCTTGACTATGACTTCACCGCAAGAATGGAGGAGAAATTCGATGATATAGCTGAGGGTAATCTGAAATGGAACAGTGAGATAGGTGCATTCTACAAAGTGTTCCATCCGGATGTGGAGCAAGCTAATAATATGCGTCTCGAACATCGTGTCGGTGAGCGTATGCTTGGTCTGGATCCTGCTACAGGCAAGCCTGTCAGTGTGAAAATTGGACGGTTTGGCCCGTTGGTACAGATTGGTGGCGGTGATGACGATGATAAACCGCAGTTTGCTTCGCTACTTAAAGGGCAGTCATTAAGTACGCTAACTCTGGAAGAAGCTCTTAAACTGTTTGAGTTTCCACGTAATCTTGGTGAATTTGAAGGTAAGGCTGTTACTGTAGCTATCGGACGATTTGGTCCGTATGTGCGTCATGATGGTAAGTTTGTATCGATCCCGAAAGATCTTGCTCCGGCTGCGATCACTTTGCAGGAAGCTGAAGAATTGATCATGGCCAAACGTGAGAGCGAGAGCAAAAAGGTTATTAAGACTTTTGACGGAGACGGTGATATGCAGATTCTTAACGGACGTTATGGAGTGTATTTCACATATAAAGGTAATAACTATAAATTGCCTCGAGGTCTTGAGCATCCGGAAGATCTTACCCGTGATGAATTGCTTAAAATGGCCGAAGAGCAGGATGCCAAACCGAAGAAAACCACTTCACGCCGCAGTACGGCACGTAAAAAGTAACTTCACACGCAAAAATACATATATTATCAATGCCTCGTAAATCACCCGTCACCCATCGCCCAGGTGCGCAGAACGCACCTTTCCGTCCTGATGTAATAGAGAAGTATACACCGTCGCAGGATTCGACATTATTGCAGTTCCTCATGGAGTCAATGCCACAGCGTAAACGTACTACTGTAAAAGAACTGCTGAAATACAATCAGGTGGCTGTCAACGGCATGCCGGTTACATTGCACAATACTCCAGTGACTCCTGCCGATACTGTGGCGGTCAATCTCACCAGAGAGTTCAAGACATTTAGTCACCGTAGGGTAAAACTTGTGTATGAGGATGGTGACATATTGGTCATTGAGAAGGGCTACGGATTGCTGTCGATGGGCAATGATAAGGTTACCGATGGTACGGCTTATACCATCATGCGTGACTGGGTGAAGTGGGAGAACCCGAAAAATAAGCTTTTCATAGTGCATCGTCTTGACCGCGACACATCCGGTCTGATGATGATGGCCAAGAACGAGGACGCTAAGGACGCCATGCAGCATAATTGGAACAACATGGTGATATCCCGTAAGTATGTTTGCGTAGTGGAAGGATATCTTGATCAGGATGAGGGTGAGGTGCGCAGTTATCTTGCGGAGAACTCAAAGCATGAGGTATATTCTACCGATAATCCTGAAGAGGGAAAGCTTGCTGTTACAAGGTATCGTGTGATAAAACGTGGTCTCGGGCATACGATGGTGGAAGTGTCGCTTGAGACCGGACGTAAGAATCAGATACGTGTGCATATGAAGGAGCTGGGACATCCTATAGCTGGCGATCGCCGCTATGGAGCCAAAGCTACCGCTATCCACCGTCTGGCGCTCCATGCTCAGACTTTGCGTTTTGTGCATCCTGTAAGCCGTCGTGATATGAACTTTGAGACACAGATTCCGGGCACTTTCTGGAAACTTGTCGGAGGTAAATGACGCCTTGGTATAGACATAATCTTAGTAAACGTTTTATCATCTGTCGGGAACGTTTGGGGTAATATTTTACTCCATTCAAAACTTTTATATAAGAAAATTGTGCTGAACAGTGCAATTAATGGCTATATTTGTTCAGGATAAATTAACCTTATGCACAGATTATGAAAAGATTTATGTGGCTATTGATGGCTTTAGCTGTCATATTGCCTATTTATGCCGCTAAAAAAACAGATGCACCGGCCGATTCAGTCAGGATACTGTTTATCGGAAACAGTTTTACATATCACAACAAAATGCCACAGATGGTCGATAGTATAGCAACCTCACAGAAGCGTGCTGTGTCGATCACTACTGTTGTGAAGGGTGGTCAGAGGCTATCCGGACATTTGCAGAATGAACGATTGCATCAGCTTTTGAAAAAGGGAGGTTGGGATTTTGTTGTTATTCAGGAACAGAGCACAGATCCTGCATTACCTACCGCACAGGTAGTTGAAAAGGTATATCCATCGGCTCATGCTCTCGACTCGCTCATAATGGCTGGTTCGCCAGATGCAAAGGTGATTTTTTTCATGACATGGGGACATAAGTACGGCTATCGGGAGCCTATGCCAGAGTATCCTCCTATGAACAGTTATGAGGGAATGCAGCATCGTCTGATTACCTCATATCTTGAGATGGCATATGACAACGATGCCCTATGTGCGCCGGTAGGAATGGCATGGAAACGTGTGCGTGAGGAACGTCCGGATGTGGTGCTTTACAATAATGATTGTTATCATCCGTCGCGTATCGGCAGTTATCTGGCAGCGAATGTCATCTATACTACCATGTTTCCTAAACGCTATCAGACTAAGTTCCGTGCAGGCTTGTCCGGGGCTGATGCCGAGTATTTGCAGAGGATAGCTCAGTCGACAGTACTCGACAATCTTACACTCCTCAACTTTAGGTGATTTTTAAACATTCACTAAGTAAAAAATTTTCCTGATATTTCTCCGATGATCCAGATCTATCTCCATATCATCGGAGATTTTTTTGATTATTTTTTACGCTTTATTTAGGGTAAAGTCATGGATAGTGCATCTTGTAAATGTAATCTATCACTTACCTGAATTATACCAACTAAACACTGTGACATGAAAAAAATCATCTGCTTGCTCGTGGCATTAGCGACGTTTTTCCCACTTACCGTATATTCGAAATCTGAAAATGCACCGGTTGATTCCGTCAGGATACTTTTTATTGGCAATAGTTTTACCAACCGCAATAAATTGCCTGCGATGTTCGACAGTATAGCTGTATCTCAGAAGCGTGCTGTGTCGATAACGTCAGTGCTCAAAGGGGGCGAACGTTTGTCGGGGCATCTTAGAAATCCTCGTTTGCTTGGATTGCTGCAAAAAGGAGACTGGGATTTCGTTGTTATACAGGAGCAAAGCACTGCTCCGGCTATGTCGACATGTCAGGTGATGGATGAGGTGTATCCTTATGCCCGTATGCTTGATTCGCTTGTAATGGCCGGTTCGCCGAAAGCTAAGGTGGTATTTTATATGACCTGGGGACATAAGTATGGTTACAATAAGCCTGTGCCGGAATATCCTACTGTCAATAGCTATGAATGGATGCAGCATCGTCTGATAACCTCTTACCTTGAGATGGCTTATGACAATGATGCCTTGTGTGCGCCGGTCGGTATGGCATGGAAACGCGTTCGTGAGGAGCGCCCTGAGATAGTGCTTTATGATAATGATTGCCACCATCCGTCACCGATAGGTACATATCTGGCTGCCAATGTGATTTATACTACGATATTTCCTAAGCGTTACCAGACTGGATTTCATGCAGGCATACCGGCTTCTGACGCCGAATATCTTCAGCAGGTGGCTCAAGCTACTGTGCTTGACAACCTGACACTCCTGAATTTCCATTGATCTTCAACCTCACTGCTACTTGGATAGGTATACATGTCAATGGAGCGTATGATCCGGTGTTACGATTCTACCTTACAATATGTTTCAATCAGTCGTTGTATTCAGATTGTTCTGTAGCTTTGTCAGGCAGAAATTTATGTAGGAGGATGAAGCCGATCACACCGGCCAGAAGGGAGCCTACTACGATACCGAGTTTGGCATTGTTGAGCAATGCATTTCCTATCTCGCTGCCACCACCGAATGACAGGTTAGCTATGAATAGTGATACAGTGAAGCCGATACCCCCCAACATTGCTATTGCTCCAATCATCTTCCAGTTTGAGTGAGCTGGCATAGGGGCAAGACCTGTTTTTACCGTAAGCCAGGAGAAGGTGAATATACCGATGAACTTTCCAGCCACCAATCCAAGTATGATAGCCAGGCTTATGCCGGAGAAGAAAGAGTTTCCGTTCATGCCACTGAAGCAGATTCCGGCATTGGCAAATGCAAATAACGGTACTATCAGATAGTCAACGACAGGATGGAGGGAGTCCTCCAGATCCTGTAGGGGTGATATCACCTTGTCGGAAGCTGATTCGACCTGTTTGAGCCAGTCCATCTGATCTTTATTAAGGATAGACCTTTGCGATAGGGTATGATCATCCTCGGCATTGAAGTGTGATATGGCGGCGCGTATCTGTTTCACATACTTTTTGGGCGCGAATACCGGACGTGCTGGCACGCAGAAGGCTATCAGCACACCGGCTATGGTGGGGTGGATACCTGAGTTAAGGAATAGATACCATACGATAGTTCCTATACCTATGTAGAAAATTTTGCTCTGTATGGAGAATGTGGATCCGAGGAAAAGCAATCCCAATAGCGCCAGTCCGCCAATAATAAACCATGGATCAATGTGCGTGAAATAGAATGCAGCAATTACAATAATTCCTCCAATGTCGTCAACTACAGCAAGAGTGGTGAGGAATATCTTAAGCGATAATGGTACGCGCGAACCGAGCATAGCTAAAATGCCAAGGGAGAATGCTATGTCGGTGGCCATTGGTATGGCGGCTCCGTCGATATAATCTGTTCCGGATGCCATTGCCCAGAATATACCTACCGGTACTACCATGCCGCCGATGGCGGCTATGATGGGCAGCAACGCTTGTTTGAAGGAACTCAACTCTCCTACCAGCACTTCACGCTTTATCTCCAGTCCGATTGTGAAGAAGAAAATAGCCATAAGCGCATCGTTGATAAACTGTAGCATCGACATTGGATGTCCTCCATGGCTAAATATGTTGAAAGAGCCTACTTGTAGACGTATCTCCTGATCCCAAAAGTTGGCATACAAGTTGTTCAGACCGGGGATATTCGCTATGATGAGAGCCAATACTGTGGCTGCAATCAGTACATTGCCACCTGATGCATGGGTGGTCAATGCACGTTTTGCGCTATAATATACTTTCGCCGGAAATTCACGTTGTCCGGTCGGCTTATCATTAACTGTAGGGTTATGTGTGGAGTCGGTGTGTGGCTTCATATTCGTGGAAGCTTTTGTTATCTTTTTTACAATAACAACAGTTCCACGTCAAGAGTTTGTTGTCTAAACATTGAGATTGCATGCCTTGCAGATTCTTTATGTGGCGTGATGATTTCTATCGACACACGTAGCTTCGGTGCACTACTCTCAATCTCTATCTGTCAGTTAATGGAGGCGAGTATTGCCGGTAGACGGTCGGCAATTGCTTCACGTATCCGCCATGCCGCTACTTGTGGCGTAATTGGTTTGACATCATGGGGCTCATATGCATCGGCTGCAATTAAGGCCGTGAGGTCTCCACGTGAAGATTCATTGTCGGTCGACAGTCCGTTGTCGGTCGATATGGTCCCCCCAATGGCAACTACTGGAGTGCCATGTTCTCGGTGGTATTTTATGAAATAAGATACCACTTTACCCATAGAAGATTGACTGTCGATCCTACCTTCTCCTGTAATAATAAGGTCGGGATTGATGCTGGTTATGCGATTTCCGGCCACGACTTCGACACCTGGCACGAGCTTTCCACCCATGGCGAGGATGGCAAAACCTAAACCTCCCGCTGCTCCGGCTCCCGGAGTATCAGGGTTGCCTTCGGGCATCATTTTGATTGCCTTGTGCAGACGCATTTCAAGCATAGCCATATCGTCGGCATTTGCTCCTTTCTGAGGTGCAAATGTCAATGCCGATGGTGCGCCGCCTGTGGCCACGAGAGGGACTCCTGCGTCATATAGCCCTACTATCGAAGGCATTTTTACATGATTCTTGACCATATAGAGCACCATACCCAGGCCTGCATCGCATGTGGCGGTGCCACCCAGGCCGATAAATACCGAGCGGATATCATGGCGTTGCTGCACTATCTCAAGGAGTTCGCCTATGGGTGCGGTGGAGGCACGCATTATATCGCGGCGCTCCGGTGGGATTAATGTAAGACCTGCAGCGGTGGCTGAGTCGAAAATCACAGCATGTTCATCCTCGCTATAGTAATAGGTGGCTTCGGTCATTGACAGCCCTGACAAGGGTGGGTGTATGGTAGCGTTGTAACGTGTGAAGCCCATTTCATGACCGAGAATATCTGCTGTGCCTTCTCCTCCGTCGGCCATTGGGAATGAGTGCAACTCTGCATCCGGACATATCTCATGTATGCTTTCGCATATGGCCTGGAGAGCCTGAGTTGCCGTGAGCGTACCCTTGTATTTGTCGGGAGCGACTGCTATTTTCATAATTTAGTCGAGTTTCAACACAGCAAGGAATGCCTTCTGCGGTACCTCGACCGACCCGATCTGTTTCATGCGCTTTTTGCCTTTTTTCTGTTTTTCAAGCAGTTTGCGCTTACGGGAGATATCGCCGCCGTAGCATTTTGCAGTAACATCCTTTCTCACGGCCTTGATAGTCTCGCGAGCAATGATCTTCGCGCCTATTGCAGCCTGTATGGCGATGTCAAACTGCTGTCGAGGTATCAGCTCCTTAAGTTTCTCGCACATGCGTCGTCCGAATGTCACGGCATTATCTGCATGGGTGAGGGTGCTGAGTGCATCGACACTCTCTCCGTTGAGCAGTATGTCAAGCTTCACGAGTTTTGATTCACGGAAGTCATGGAGGTGATAGTCGAAAGAGGCATATCCTTTCGATATTGATTTGAGCTTGTCGTAGAAGTCGATCACGATCTCACCTAATGGCAGGTCGAAAGTGAGTTCTATACGGTTGCCGGAAATGTATTGCTGGTTGAGCAACTCACCACGTTTTCCAAGGCATAGGGTCATGATCGGACCTATATAGTCGGCGGCGGTGATGATAGATGCACGGATGTATGGTTCCTCGATATGGTCGATCAAGGTAGGTTCGGGTAGACCAGAAGGATTGTGCACTTCAGTCATGTTGCCTTTCTTATCGTATACACGGTAACTTACATTGGGCACTGTGGTGATCACATCCATGTCGAATTCTCGTCCCAGACGTTCCTGTACGATCTCCATGTGCAGCAGTCCGAGGAATCCGCATCTGAAACCGAATCCGAGAGCCATGGACGATTCCGGTGAGAATGTGAGCGATGCATCGTTGAGCTGAAGCTTTTCAAGTGAGCTACGGAGGTTTTCGAAATCCTCAGTCTCAATGGGGTATACACCTGCGAATACCATTGGTTTCACCTCCTCGAATCCTTCGATAGCATGTTCGCAAGGACGCTCTACGTGGGTTATGGTGTCGCCGACACGTACCTCGCGCGAGGTCTTGATACCGGATATTATGTAGCCTACATTTCCGGCTGACAACTCCTTGCGTGGCGACATATCCATTTTAAGCACTCCGATCTCATCAGCATGATACTCCTTGCCTGTCGAAACGAACTTTACAAAGTCATCCTTGTGTATGGTGCCGTTGACGATCTTATAGTATGCGATGATACCTCTGAAAGGGTTAAATACAGAATCGAATATCAGAGCTTGCAGAGGAGCTTCCGGATTGCCTTTCGGAGATGGGATACGCTCCACAATTGCGCGTAGGATTTCAGGCACTCCGATTCCTGTCTTGCCTGAAGCTCGTATGATATCTTCGCGGTCGCATCCGAGCAGATCGATTATCTGGTCCTCAACTTCATCGGGCTTTGCGCTGTCGAGGTCGACCTTGTTGATTACAGGTATGATCTCCAGATCATTTTCCATCGCCATGTATAGGTTGGATATGGTCTGAGCCTGAATGCCTTGAGAGGCATCGACTATGAGTAGGGCACCTTCGCATGCGGCGATGGATCGGGATACTTCGTAGGAGAAGTCCACATGTCCCGGAGTGTCGATAAGGTTGAGTATGTACTGTTCACCATCAAGGACATAGTCCATCTGTATGGCATGACTTTTGATGGTTATACCACGCTCACGCTCGAGATCCATGTCATCGAGCACTTGTGCCTGTAGGTCTTTTTCGGCAATAGTATGAGTATATTCCAGCAGACGGTCGGCCAGGGTGCTTTTGCCATGGTCGATATGGGCGATGATGCAGAAGTTCCTTATTCGTTTCATAGTCTGCAAAGTTAAGAATTTTTTTCGTGACATATGGCGATTGTGAGCTGTATGATAAAAGAATGGCCACCTGACATCAGCTATTGCCGGTATCTGGTGGCCTGGATAGGTTCGTCTTTATTACCAGTCTTGGCATGCAGTTGTCACACTCTTTGCCTTCTTCCATGGCATCGAGCTCTGGGTTCATTAGTATGAAGGAGAATAACGTAATGATTAGTATCAGGTGGTAAATATGATGTTAACGTATTGGTGTATCTTGATTGATAAAATTTTATTTTTCTTTGGTATATTTGTCTGTAATAGGAAATTTGAATATGAATTGGCTTGTTGCTATATTTGTAGTTTGTAAATTATTGAACAACCTCTTGATCTTGTGGGAAATTTAAATAATACATCTATTTCATCGATTGTCTCTGGATTGTCGGGCTTCAATCCGGTGACGCGTGTTAGTGGCATTATGAATGATAATAAGCAGGATGATGATCTGATCTTTCGAATATCATTCGCCGATGATACATGCGGATCCTATCTGTCGGTTGAGGATAAGGCAGGACATGAGATTGTATTTGAGAAGGCATCAATATCCACATCTTCGGCCAGAGTGATAGAGGCTATGACGGAGGTGCGCGATCAGTCGGGGTTTTCTCTCGGATGGGATGGCGTTGATGGCAGGATTAGTCTTGTACGTCATCCGGATATTGCTACGATGTTGCTTGACTGTCACAATATAAAGGCTGATGGAATAGGTCGATTGAGTGTCAAGGATTCCTATGGAGTAGTGCGTATAGCACTTCAAGGTGTTGTGGATGAATCAGGTGTGACTGTGCGCTATGAGCCGCAGATAGGATTGGTGTATGATGGCGACTTTCACGAGATACAGCCACATGGACTTATTGCACGTAAGGTTGTTATAATGAAGCGATCGCTTGTCAAGGTTGCGGATATGGGTGGAAATTTCACGACGATGCCAATGTTTCTGTCCCGGTTTGCGTCTGATCAGCTTAATCAGTGGCTTGGATTG
>CANPDS010000015.1 GCA_947573015.1 uncultured Muribaculum sp. | reverse complement strand
CAGGCTTCAATGTGACTAATACTGCAAGCCTAACCACAGGTACCGCACGCAACCAGACATACCTGTCAATAGGCACTACGAATGCAGAGGGGATTATTCATAACAACAATTACTCTCGCTACAATGCCAGCGTGCGCAATACCACCAAGATGGCCAATGACAAGTTGACTATGGACCTCGCGTTCAATCTCAGCCAGATCAATGAGCAAAACATGGTATCGCAGGGACTCTATTTCAACCCTCTGGTTTCGTTATATCTTTTCCCTGCCGGCGATGACTTCAGCAAGATACAGGCTTACGAGCGCATTGACCCTGTCCGCAATATACTGACACAGTATTGGCCATATTCCGGTTCTACTTCATCCGATATGATGAACCCTTATTGGACTACCGAGCATACAAAAATGCCCAACAAGAAGAACCGCTACATGGCTTCAGCTCAGTTCAAGTATGAGTTCGCTCCATGGATCAACCTTAGTGCACGTGCAAAGATCGACCGCGACAACCAGACTCGTGAACGCATGTACGATGCCGGTACCAATCTCCTTTTCACAGAGCAATCTTCAAAAGGTTACTACTCAAAGAGCAATATTACCGGTCAGCAAGTTTATGCCGAAGTACTTGCAAGTATCAACAAATATTTCGCTGAAAAATGGAATATCACAGTTAACGCAGGTGCCAACATGGAGGATATTACCACCCAATCTGATTGGGTGGGTGGCCCACTAAAGTCCGTACCTAATCTGTTTAGTTTCAATAATATCGATATCGACAACAGTAATAGCAAACCCAAACAGGAAACATATAATTATAAGAAACGTGCCATATTCGGTAGCGCACAGATCGGTTGGAACTCTATGGTATACCTCGATGTTTCTGCCCGTAATGACTGGTCATCGACTTTTGAAGGCACCAATACTGGTTCATTCTTCTATCCTTCTGTAGGTTTGTCTGGTATCCTTACTGATATTTTCAAGATTCAGAGCACCTATCTTAATTTTGCAAAGGTACGTATATCTTACTCTGAAGTCGGTAACTCTCCTGTACCATATGTTGGAACCACATCATATCCTCTAACTAATGGAGTGCCTGCAACCCAATCGCGTCGTCCAAATTCAAATCTTGAACCAGAACGCACAAAATCTTGGGAAGCAGGTCTTAACCTCGTGTTATTCCAGAGCCGCTTCCGTCTGGATGCCTCTGTCTACAGCTCACGCACTTATAACCAGTTCTTCACCCGTACATTGTCACCGACTACCGGTTATACTTCTGAAATCTTCAACGGCGGACGCGTAGACAACAAGGGTATCGAACTTACCGCACGCTACACAGATAAATTCGGCGATTTCAATTGGAGCACATACGTTACCTATTCGCTCAACCGCAACAAGATTGCCGAACTCGCACCCAACTACAGGGATCCATATACTGGAGAACCCGCACCTCTTAGCCAAATAGACATGGGCGGCACAGGAATGTACAAGATGATGCTCACAGAAGGTGGCACAATCGGCGATATCTATGTAAATACCCTCATGACAGATGAGCATGGTGCAATCTATGTAGATCCTGTCACACAGAAAGTAATCGCAGAATCTGGCAAATATGTACTCGCCGGCAATGCAGCCCCTAAATACAATCTCAGCTGGGGAAATGATCTAATTTGGAAAGGCTTCAACCTTAACTTCCTTATCACTGCACGCGTAGGCGGTGTAGGTGTATCCCAGACACAGGCCGTCATGGACTACTACGGCTCATCACAGGCCACAGCCGACGCACGTATCAACGGCGGTGTAATTATAAACGGACAGAAGATTCCCGCAGCTGACTACTACAACGTGGTAGGTGCCTCTACCGATGGTGGTGGTGTAGGATCAATGTATGTGTACTCAGCAACTAATGTACGCCTCAGCGAACTTACATTCGGCTATGACTTCCCCGTACGCAAATGGTGCAACTGGCTTCAGGGACTCAATGTGTCTTTCGTAGGAAAGAATCTATTCTATTTCTATAAGAAAGCGCCATACGATCCAGAAACAACCGCCAGCAGCGGCACATACATGCAAGGTATCGACTTCTTCATGATGCCGAGCACACGCAACCTCGGATTCTCTGTCAAGGTTCAATTCTAACTATCCTTAAATCAGAAATCAAAATGATACTCAAAAATATTTTTAATACAAGATTGGCCGTAGCCGGTGTTGCTCTCGCCTTTATGTCGACCTCATGTATCGACTTGGAAGACAACATCAATCCAAATGAGGCGACCAACGATATGATGGCCACCGACAATCTCAAAGCCGGTTCGTTCTTCCAGCAAATGCTCCGTGGTATCGCACCCTGGCAGAATACAGATGGTAATGTATCAGCCGGTGACTATGAGATTACACAAGCATTCAATTATGATGCACTTGGTGGATATATCGCGTGCACTCATACCAACGCCGAATGGAACAGTCTCCTCTTCTTCCGCGAGCAGGCTCGTAAATCTTTATTCGACGCAGCTTACACACGCGTAATGTCGCCTTGGAACGAAATCCACAAACTTGCCGTAGCTGACAATCTAACAACTCTTGACGCACTCGCAACAATAGTAAAGGTTGCCGGCATGCACCGCACCGCTGACTCCTATGGTCCAATTCTTTATGTAAACTACGGATCTACAGGAGATTACGATGCCCTAGACAAAGTATATGCACAATTCTTCGAAGAACTAGACGATGCAATTACAGTACTAAACACCGCCATAACAAGCGGTTCGGCAACCACTCTTGAAGATTACGATATCGTATATGGTGGATCAATTGCAAAATGGATGAAGTTTGCCAACACTCTCCGTCTGCGTCTGGCAATGCGTTGCTCATATGTTGATGCAAACCTTGCAAAAACAGAAGCCGAGAAAGCTGTGTCATCTTCTGCTGGACTTATCGAAATGAAAGATGACCGATTCGAAATCAAACACGAACTCATTAATTACACACATCCATATGTTGAGATAATGAATTGGGGAGAGGCCTATCCTGCAGCATCAATCATTGCGTATATGAATGGATATGAAGATCCTCGCCGTAGCGTGTACTTCACGGTAGGTGCCGATGGCAACTATAATGGTGTACGTATTGGACTTAATGTAAGCAACGTTTCATCATATCGAGCCAATGCAAATCTGTCTCATATGAATATCACTGCCAATACACCAATTGTGCTTATGTACGCAGCAGAAAGCTACTTCCTACGTGCCGAAGGAGCTCTACGAGGCAGGAGCATGGGAGGCAGTGCTGAAGACTTCTATACTGCCGGTGTTACAACATCTTTTGCAGAACGTGGTGCTGACGGCGCTTCAGCATACCTTGCTTCGACCAACATTCCTGGCTCGTTCTCTGATGTTGTAGCAAGCAATGGTGCATCTATAAACAGCACTGTAACACCGGCTTGGGACGCTTCTGCCAACTTCGAGACCAATCTTGAGCGTATCATTACCCAGAAGTGGATTGCTGGATACCTTGAAGGTTGCGAAGCTTGGAGCGATTACCGCCGCACTGGTTATCCCAAACTTATCCCCGTTGTAAACAACGCTAGCAATGGCACAATCGATTCAGACAAAGGTGCTCGTCGCATTCCATATCCAGATCAGGAATATATTGACAATGCAAGCGGTGTAGCTGTCGGTGTTACACTCCTCGGTGGTCCCGACAATGGAGGAACAAAACTTTGGTGGGACAAAAAATAATCCGCCACAAGAGAATTTAAGCACATCAATTCTACAAAACTGTATTTAAAAGAAATGAAAACTAAAATATCAGGCATCATAGGACTTCTTGCTCTCGCTACAGGATTTGTCGCTTGCGACACTGATGTCGAGCCGATGGAAATCCAAAAGCTCACCACCTATGATGACCAATACTATGCAAATCTGCGTGCATACCATGAAAGCGACCACGCCATTTTCTACGGCTACTTCGCAGGTTACGGTCCAGGTGAAAAATATCCTGCTTCATGGGGTCAGCGTATCATCGGTCTTCCTGACTCTATTGATGTTATCAACCTTTGGGAAGGTACACCCTGTCTCGATAAAAACAGCGTTGACTATAATCCTATGGCTGTTTCCGACATGCGTTTCTGCCAGGAAAAGAAGGGCATGAAGTTTGTATCACATAAGGATGCTGCATGGCGCTATGAATTCACCAACCTCAGCGGCGAGACATTCAATGTAAAGGACATGAGCGACGAAGAGGCAATGCGCATCTATGCCGACATCATTCTTGAAGAGATCTACGAACGTGGTATCGACGGTGTCGACCTCGACTACGAACCTCGCGATTATTGGTTAGACGGTGGCAACAAGATTACCCTCGTCTGTCAGTATCTATCCGAGAAGATCGGCCCCAAAGGTGATGACCCGTCAAAACTCCTTATCGTCGACTACTATAGCCACACTCCACCAGCAGCAATCGGTGAACTCTGTAGTTTCTGGGTACATCAAGCATACAATTGTAGCAGTGCCGCACGCCTCCAGAGCAACTACAACGCTGTAGCCGGTTCGATTCCTCCAGAAAAGTATGTATGCTGTGAACAGATGGGTGACAACCGTACAAATGCTGGCGTAGCTTTCACGGAGGCCGATGGCAACACTATCACCTCCGACTTCTGGGCAATCGAGCCTGGATCGCGCATGTACTCTCTTGAAGGCTTCGCTCGCTGGAATCCAGAGCAAGGTCGTAAAGGCGGTTTCGGCGGCTACTATTTCGAGTACGACTACTATCACAAGTATGGTCCATACCACAATGTACGCCGTGCTATCCAACTCTGCAATCCGTCGATCAAATATTAATACCGATAAATATCATTAAGACATTACAGAAATGAATCTAAATAAATTCAAATCAGCAATGCTTGCAGTGCCTTTTGGTATGATGTTGCTCACAGCATGCAACTCAGAAGGAGACAAGTTTGACTATGACCACAATGTGGTCTATGTCACTGGCACTGAAAGCACACCTGTGGTACGCTTCAAGATTGAAGATACCCCTTCAACCTATGTGATGACCGCATCGACCAGCCACAAAGTAACGAGAGATACCAAAGTACGCTTCGCTATTGATGAGGCTGCCTTAGAAAACTATAACAAAAATAAAGGAACAGCATTTGCAGCCATGCCAAGCGCCAACTACACTCTTAACAAGACTGAAGGCGTAATTAAAGCTGGTTCTTCCTTTTCTGATGCAGTAGAAGTAACAATCACTTCAACAGAAGGTCTTCTTGACGAACTCGTATATGTGATTCCCATCTCGATCAACCAGTGTGACGGTGTAGATATCCTTGCTCCATCACAAACCATCTATCTACAACTCGCACGAACATTGCAGTTCACTGCTCTCGACTTGAGCAATACAGGAATGTACTCCAACTTCATTTTCGACGAGCCGATTGAACTCGCCAACTACACTTATGAGGTAAAATGTTACTCTGAGTATTGGCACTCAATTGCACGTCTTATGAACTTCTGCGAGATAGACGAAAGCAACCAGTCAATGTTCCGTTTCGGTGAGGGAGGCTATGATGTCAACTCTCTCCAATGGGTCAATCCCGATGGTGTGACGAATATCGTTACAAACACTCGTTTCGATACCAACCGTTGGTATATGATATCAGTCACTTATGACGGTACAAACTTCGCAATCTATGTTGACGGTGTAAAAGACAGCGAAACTGCTGGTAATGTTGGCACCATCAAGTTCCAGCGTATTGAGCTTGGTATGTCATGGGAGAACTACCCGTCACAACAGTATTTCCGTGGTCGTATGGCAGAAATCCGGGTCTGGAACCGCGCTCTTGGTTCTGCAGAAATTCAGGGAAATCTCTGCGGCGCAGATGCAACATCAGAAGGCCTTGTGGCTTATTGGAAACTCAACGAAGGTGACGGATATATCTTCCACGATGCAACAGGTCATGGATATGATATGGACTGGAGCAAGACCCAGCGCGAGAAAAAAGAGGGAGCCGGCCTTGTCGACACCCCAGAAGCTGCCAATGCAGTAGCATGGGTATTTGATGACAAAAACAAGTGTGCACAATAATAGACAATAATGCTGACTATGAAACTTAAGAATTATATTTTGGCATCTTTGGCTATTGCCGGTGCCATGAGCATGACATCCTGTAATGATGATGATACATATGATGTCGTGGGTAATCCCGACAATCTCATATACGTCACCACAACAGCCACGACTCCTCTAGGACTTCCTAACAACAGCTTCGCCTACCAAATATACCATACTCCAGTAGGTTCTATGCTTGCATCTTCTCCATCAGAAATAAAATTCCGCGTGCAGAGTACCCGTCCTGCACCCCAGGATATTACTGTAAGGATTGCAGCAGATCCAACTGCCAAAGTTGACGGATATGCATCTGTCCCTGCTGATGCAAACGTAAATGTATCGTTTGATTCTGATGTTTTGCTTATCCCTCAGGGTGCGAACATATCAAATGAAGTGACAGCGACAGTTGATGTCAGCCATGTTAACTGGGCAAACCTCACTGAAAGTGCATATCTTCTTCCTATCTCCATGGTTGAAGTTAGCGGTGGTGTCGCTAGCCAACAGCAGGGACATGCCTACATTGGTTTTGCATCTGCGGTCAAAGAAGGTATGGTGAATCCAGACGGAAATACCGCTCTCGGCACTCAGATCTCCGATAAAACCGGTTGGTCCGGCATCTACAAAGTGACTGCAACAGGAGTGGAAGAGGTCTGTCCTGCCGCACTCTTCGATGGCAACACATCACGTGCGGCTATCCGTGTAGCAAACCATGCCCCCAACACACGCGATGAAGTTGTAACAACTATCGATCTTGGCAAAGTCTACACTCTCAGCAGTGTGCGCTTCGACTACTATGGTAGCTATTGGGGAATTAACGCTGGTACATTAGAAACAAGTATCGATGGTGAATCATGGAGCATTCAAGGCTCACGCACATGGTCAGCCAATCCACGTCAAGCAATATTCGCGTTCTGGGCACCATTCCAAATGCGATATGTTCGCCTTACATCTACCTCATTCTATGATGGCACTGGCGAAGGTCAATACATGACTGAGTTCCAGGCTTTCGAATAATCAGGTATTTGACAGGAAAACCTTAACCGACATTGGTTAAACATCAATAACTACTCTTTCCTATGTGAGGGAGCGATCAGCAACGATCGCTCCCTCTGTTTTTACAGAGGAATTGATACGTTAAGCATGCTATTACAAGATTATAAAAACATCTATAAAACGCTAATAAATTTGGCATTACCACTGCCTTATTAGTAAATTTGCAATCAACTCTGTAGGGAGGCACCTTGGTGCGTCCACACTTCTGGTCTATAACGTCCGGACCCCTACAGGTTTAACAGCTACATATTATTTTACCTCATTATTTATATTACCACAGCCACCATGATAAGACTGTCCAATATAATCCTGCCACTGTTGATGCTCGCCATGATGTCGGGGACCGCCGCAGCGCAGACTGTGAATGAGTCTGTGACATTCGATGAGAAAATACATGATTTCGGGACTATCAGCGAAACCGGAGGCAAGGTGAAACACCGCTTCACATTTACCAATACCGGACGAGACACCGTAGCTTTGACATCCGCACGCGCAGGGTGCTCGTGCGTGCATGCCGAGGTATCGAAACGCCCGGTATATCCCGGCAAAAAAGGATACGTGGATGTAACTTTCGACCCGAACTTCCGGCCAGGACACTTCAGTAAGGAGATAGTAGTGTTCAGCAACGCCCAGAAAAAATTCAACCGGATATGGGTAAAGGGCGACGTGACTCCCGGAAAACATCCGATACACGAATTATATAACTACGACTACGGACATGGTCTATTCATGAACTATCGCCGAATGGTGATGCTCCCGGTAGCTCCCGGCCATCCACAGAGCATGAAACTCAAGTTTGGCAACGACGGCACATCGACCATCAACCTTACCTTCAGAGTCGACAATCCCTCAAACGATTTTTCCGTACAATTTCCAACAATCCATCTGCTCAAAGCAGGAGATGAGGGTGAGGCCAATGTGTCAGTACGTGCCATCACCTCATTCACCGGAACCCATTCGGTAAAGGTCACACCGATAGTCAACGGTGAGGCACTCACTCCTCTGGAAATTGTAGTTAGCGGAAAAGAATGATCCATATGCCAAACTCTGTTAATAAAAACAACAGATCCCCATTTTGTCGTAAGACCAAGGCAATATACCTATCCGGCTGAACATTCATCCCATTTAATTAGTATTATAAACAGATGCACCGCGCCATATCCCATGGATATCGGCGCATGCTTTGTATTATAACTTCATCCATAAATTCCTGTTATGAAGATAAAACAACTTGCTTATTGGATGTTTATATCCCTTGCGACAGCCTTATCAACTGCTGCCATTACTTCGTGTGGCAATTCCAAACAAGCCAACAAATCTATTGATGCCCCCAACGGGAACACGCACAATGCTCAACCCAAGGAGGGACATGTGGGCGGACCCCAACTCGGCACTCCGGGCGGTGGCCCAACTATCTACAATAGCAACGATTCCGTACTACAGGCCATGATCAAAACAGAAGTGCCTGAATTCAAACAGCTGCAATATACCGACAGCGCTACCGGAACCGTCATGAAGTACAATCTGTTTACACCCAAAGGACAGACAGAGGGCTCTGAATATCCTCTTGTTCTGTTCATGGCCGATGCAAGCACTCCTGGCGAAAACTACACAACACCACTCACCCAAGGATACGGCGCCCTTGTATGGGCAACTCCACAATGGCAGAAAAAACATCCATGCTATGTGCTCGTACCGCAATTCTCTGGAGTAGCTGTAAATGACGCATATGAACACACCACCGAGGTTGATGTTGTGATCCGGATGCTGAAAAACATCGTCCGGACATATAATATCGATACAGCGCGCCTCTATACAACAGGACAGTCGATGGGTGGAATGATATCGATGTACTACAATATAACCTATCCCGATATATTTGCGGCATCTATATTCGTAGACTGCCACTGGGATACAGCTAAATTCGATGAACTTGCGCGCCACACATTTACCTATGTAACCGCCGGCAAAAGCGGTAAATCGTTCGGTGACATCAAAGCTCTCGAAAATGCGGCCGACAGTCTCGGCATAAAGTATGAGTTTGCCGAATGGAGCGCAAAACTTCCTCAGACAGAACAGGACTCACTCGCGGCCTCCCTTCTCGCGAAAGGTGCAAAAGTCAATATCATCAACTTCTCACCGAAATCCGTACTTCCCGAGGATGGCAAAGGAAGTGAGCATATGTACTCATTCGACTATGCTTACCGCCTGACTCCAGTACGCGAATGGCTCTTTATGCAGAAAAAATAATGCTGCAACATACATATTCTCCCATCATTAACGTTAATTGAAGAGTGCCTTCCGGCAATGAGCCGGAAGCACTCTTTCAAGTATATTAGCTGCTATCAGTCAACCGTTCATTCCCATTCATCAATAGATAAGTGGCTGTTCAAAATTTATTAGTTTTATGGTAGCTGATTTTTAAATCATTTTTTCTTGATTAAGATAAGAAAAATGGTGAAAAAGCGGCCTAAAATCCCATGACAGCCATAGTGTAAATAATTTATAACAGACCTTATGTCATCTCCCGACGCTGTAAAATTCTCTTTACGCAATTATGCCGCTGTGGTAGCGATATTAATTGTGCTTGTAATGACTGTTCTCGATGTGACAGTAGTCAACGTAGCTCTACCGGTACTGGCTTCTGATTTCGGTGTGTCCGATTCAATATCAGTATGGATAGTCACCATCTACCAACTTCTCATCACAATGCTTTTGCTGCCGGTATCGTCGGTTGGCGATCTATTCAGCTATCGTCGCACGTTTCTCACTGGCGTAACTATTTTCACCATCGCCTCGGCTATCTGCGCTGCCTCTCAAAATTTCACGATGATAGTGGCGGCACGTGCCCTTCAAGGCATCGGTGCGGCATGTGTGATGGGGGTAAACATTGCCCTCACACGCCTTATCTATCCACGCAATGTACTTGGCCGAGGTCTGGCATTAAACGGCATGGTGATAGCTATTGCCACCGCAGCCGGGCCCACCATAGCCGGCGCCATATTATCGATAGCATCTTGGCATTGGCTATTCCTCATAAATGTACCCTTCGGCATAGCAGCATTCCTGATAGGCCGCAGACTGTTGCCACAGAATCCGGTTAAACACACCAAAGCAAAATTTGACTATATTGCAGCGGTAGAAAATATGCTATTGTTCGGACTCATGTTTTTTACACTTGGCAATTACTCTCGCAATGGAGGCTCCTCCACTACATGGATAATGCTTGCAGCAGGTGCCATAGTAGGAACGTTTTATATAAGGCGCGAACTCCACAAAGAAGCGCCTATGCTTCCTGTAGATCTGTTCCGAATAAAGCTATACACGCTTAGTATCATCACCTCTGTCTGTTCCTTCATAGCCCAGATGATGGCCATGATAGCCCTTCCTTTCCTTTTCCTCAGCAGTTATGGCTTCTCATCAATCACCACAGGTCTGCTCATGACGCCATGGCCCCTCGCCACTATGATAGTGTCGCCCATTGCCGCACGATTTGTCGAACGGCACAATGCCGGTGCAACAGCTGCCGCAGGCATGGCAGTATATACAATAGGCTTACTGCTGATGATCACCCTATCCTCTACAGGAATCTCCGAATGGAACGTAGCCTGGCGAATGATCGTGTGCGGCATAGGATACGGCATGTTCCAGACACCAAATAATATTGTCATGGTCACAGCCACGCCGATCCATCGCACAGGAGGAGCTGGAGGCATGCAGAGCACCGCCCGTCTCGTAGGTCAGACACTCGGTTCAACTTTAGTGACAATTGTATTTTCCATAGTGGCTGGACAGACATTCCGTTCGGTCCACGCATGTCTATGGACAGCTGTAGTCTTTGCCGTGATCGCAGGAGTGTTCAGCGTAAGCCGTAAATCACGCCCCTTGAACTGATGAATCTACAGTCTTACGGCGAACTGTGACGATAGCAAACGTCAGACAGCACACCGCACACAATAAGATTGTCGAAACTGTTGTGGTCATGATATTGCCCATACCTACGATCGGTGACACAATGCCACCGAAAAGAAATCCGGATGCTCCGAACGCCGCTGAAGCGGTACCAACCACGCTGCGGCCCTCATCCATGGCCAATGTTGTGGATGACGTAAGGAGATATCCAATGCAGACAAGCATAATGAATGTAAGCACTTCATACACCACAAATGTATCAAGGAGCAGATAGGCCACCACCTGCAGCAGAGCAGTGACAGTGACACCTGCCGCACCAAACATGGCTGCACGTGTGATCTTGCGGAACTTCAGGGATAAAGCCGATCCGATACCGATTCCCATTGCGTTCACCCCGAAGAATAGAGCAAACATCAGTTCAGAAAAGCCATAATAATTCTGAATCACAAATGATGCCGAAGATATATATGAGAACAACACTCCACATGTAAAAGCATACATAGCTACATATATGCGGAAATATCTCATACGGAACACAATCGGAAAATTTTTCATCAGGCTTGCAATAGATCCACGGTATCTTCGCTCAGCTGTATGTGACTCATGAAACAACACACACATCAGCAGCAACGCCACACCGATAGCAAACAGAATCCAGAAAATACCCTGCCATCCCACAGCCTGCGCCACAAGACCACCGATGACTGGAGCTGTCACGGGAGCAATACCGTTTACGGCCCCTATTATAGCCAGAGTCTTTGCCAGTTCGCGCCCGGTGTAACAATCGGTAGCCACAGAACGGGAGAGCACTATCCCACCCGATCCGCCAAGTCCCTGAAGGAAACGGCATACATTAAAAAATTCTATATTAGGGGAATAAATAGCCGCCACTGTAGATATGGCAAACAAAATCATTGATGCCATCAACATGGGTTTACGTCCAAACTTATCACTCAGCGGGCCAAAAAATATCTGCCCCACTGCAAGCCCGAGCATACTTGTGGCCAGGCCCATCTGCACAAGCGACGGTGTGGTGTGAAATATCTCCGCCATTGAAGGCAATGTAGGAAGGTACATATCGGTAACAAATGGTCCGAACGCCGACAATGCTCCCAGAAAAATAATCAAAAAGATATAATACTTCTTGCTAAACTGTGCCATATTAGTCTTATTATTACAATTAGAGATACAGGCATATACCGTCCACCGGCACTCACCCGAAAAATCCGGTGCAAAATTACCAATAAATCATCACCCCTGTATCATATAAGAAGAGTGACCGGCTATAAAACCGGCCACTCCGTCTATTATTCTCATGCATTTTACAAGCTCTTATCAATGTATCGCGGAATGATTTTTCTTCTTTCCCATGTGTTTGATCCAGATATAATATCCAGTAATCGGAAGAGAAGCCCCGAGCAATGCTCCGAGAAGCCACAGAATACGTGTAAATAATCCACCAAACGATCCTGTATGCACCGAATATATCCATCCGCGCAGATGATCAGCCTCGCTTGCATCTGCATAAAGGGTAGCTGGAGTTATCTCACCTGATCTACGGTTGAACTCATATCGGTCGGCAGCTCGCGGATTGCCAGTAGTGCCGAGTGTGACAGATGCAGTCTCCGGACCAATGGTAATCTGAGGAGCATCCGGGTTCTGGTCATGCAGTTCGTCATAGACCTGCTGCCAACGACCGAATTCAGAGTGACGTCGGCCACCACCACGACGATGTCCACCACGATTATCGCCATCTATTTCACCATTAGTCCCATCATGTCGGCCACCACGACCACCATGCGAGGCATATTCACCATGTTCACCTCGCCCACCGCGGTGCAGTCCATCCTTTTCAGGTTTATCTTTTGACGGTGCGGTGCCCTGAATGCCACGTGGGGTATGTTCAACACCACACACTGCATAAAAACCTGTGCGGTACCAATTAAACGACCATGTAAGTCCGGTCAGGGCCATAGCAAGAACAAAAATCAAAGCATACATGCCTCCGGCCACATGAAGGCCTTTCCAAAAACCTCTCCAGCCGTTTGCAAATGATATCGAAAGACTACGACGTAAATTCTTGCGTGCACGTGGCCACCATATCACCACTCCAGAGATCAAAGCAATTACAAACACGAGAGTAGATATACCCACCAGAGTCTTTCCTACCTTCATACCATCTCCATGAGGATTGGCACTGTCAAGAAGCCAACGATGAAGTTTGAACATGGTGGCAAAGAATCCTATGCGCTCGTAACGTCCTGTGATTTCGCCGGTATATTGATCGACAAAAACCGAAGCACGCCGAGGCTTGGATAGATTCACCTGATAAGTGCGTTCAGAGTCGGCAAAAACCGTAACACCGGTAATCGATACCGAATCGGGCAAAGATGACTTCACACGTTCCATCAGCTCACCCATGGGCATAGCCTCATCACCAACGGCTGCGACATAATATATGTCACTGCGCACGAAACGTGTGATTTCGGGCTCAAATATAAGCATGGCTCCAGAGAAACATATCAGTGTAACGAAAACACCGAACGGTACCGAAAGCCAAAGATGTATCTTTCTGAAAAACTTCATATCTTTTTATTCGCTATACAATCATACATTTAAAGAGACTTCATATAGCCAAATCCATTGATCTCATCTGCTATAACGGTAAGTCCCTTCTCGGCCTTTCCGGTAGAAGGATCAATACGGTATATAGCAGGATAGCCATCAGTAACACTAATCGGAATATACACATATCCATTCTGCACGAAAACATTCTTTCCAAATGATGCTATATCGGAAGGAAGTCCTGTAACATAGGTTACCTTTTTCGCATCAGCATTAAATATTGCCAGATCATTGGCAGCATATCCAGATTCTGTAAAAGGCTTATCATACATCACCATCAGAAAATAATTGCCACCAGCCGGCCAGCAACGCATAAAGGATTTTCCATCGGTCTGATCCTCAATACTGCAATAATAATTATCGAAATCAGACGATCCGGCAGGTATACGCATCACACCGGCATCACGGTCTGTCTTCTGAAGAGGATCAGTCATAGTCTTGGCATAGCTTGATGAAAACACATATATATCACCATTCTCGGCAGCCCATACAGTCTGATAATACTGCGATCTGAAACGTCCGCACGGATAGCTGAGCTGATCAGTATGAGCCAAAGTATATTTTGTCATTGTTTCATCAGAGAATATCGCAACCCAACAATCATTGGGATATTGAGTGCCGATAATCTCGCCTTTTTTATATGCTCCACTGTTTGATCCGCCGTCAGCTTCCTTCACAAGACGTTCATATCCAGGGCGCACGTAAGAAGCATCAGCAGCATGTCCATATTGACTGAGACCCATTGGCACAGCTCCACATACAATACAGTTACCGCTCTGCTCAGCACCAGAAAGTGTGACATACTCACCATTACCAAGAAAATCTTCCATAGAATAGGCTCCGGTAGAAGTGTCGTTCGATCTCTTATTCTCATTCTCAACGTCAAGATAGGTCAGAAGAAGAGTCTTGGGCAGATAACCGTTTGCATCGACCATTTCCGCAGGACCATCACCGGTAGACATAGGAATAATATAGTTTTTATACATACCATATGAAGAGAATCTTGATATGTTATACTCTATGTCGCGCACTTTCATATTTCCATCACGACCGAGCACATAGCTACGTGTATTCCCTTGATTTCCCTGATTGTAAGTCAGACCATAGAGGTAATTCTCACCATGAAACACCCATTGGGTAGCTCCTTTGTTCGACAATCCGTTTCCCTCGGCAGAAATCTCGCCACCGTCAAGTGAATCCGCTGTAAGAAGCACACTTGTAGATGTGCCCGAACCACTTGCTGTAGCAGCAATCACAAATTTTCCAACAACATCTCCCTCTTCTGTAGACGAGGGACCGTCGTTTTCACTACATCCTACAAGAGCAACGGATAAAACAAGAGTGCCAAATAGGCGCGATAATGATTCAATTGTTGTCATAGTTTATTATTATTGTTTCTTTTTAATTACCGAAATATATTCTGATCTTACCATAGAACGCGCGTCCAGGCTTCTGTATACTGAAATTATCGTACAGACGGGCATTTGTGAAATTGCGGCACTCAATAGATATATTATAACGTCCCCGCTTTATGCCATATGTTATAGTGGCATTGTGAGAGAACTGATCTGGAACAAAATACTCATCAGATTTTGCACCTATATTCTCCGACAGATAGCAGAAGCTATGGGTATACTGATTGTCATACGTCAGAGTCAGTACATTTCCACGTGCGCCTAAATTATGCCAATAGAAACTTATGTCAGAATCGCCAAACATATACGGAAGATTTGGCATCCGCGACTTGTAATTTATATTTGCCACACTACTCGCTTGTGCCACTGGCATATTGTCGCGCACATTCATCCACGTGAAATTACCACCCAGACTCACCCATTTTGAAAAGTTATATCGAGCAGACAAACTAACGCCTTTGGTGCTCACCTTGCCGTAGTTGATATATGTAGCCGCTGATTTTCCACCACTTAGAGCCAGGATATTGCGCTGAATATAGTCTCGGGTATCGCGATAAATATATCCAGCCTCAACATATATACCATGACTGCCAAAGTTTGCATTATAGCTTAGATTGAAGTTTACATTGTGGCTCGACTCAGGCTTTAGAGCTATATCACCATGCTCAAGATCCTCGTCACCAAACATCTCCTCTATCGTAGGAAGACGATAAGCTTTCTCATACGATGCCTTCAACTGAAATCCCCAAGGCATAAACCAAGTGCCGGCCGCCCCATAGCCGAAATAGTCGAGCGAACGTGATGTAAGTTCATAATTATCCTGAGCTGACGAGGTAGCAATCGGTACTGATACATAGAGATGGTACTGCTTGCCAAACGCCGAAAAATTCAATTTTGAATTCGGAGAATAACGATATGATAATCCCGCAATATTCTTACTTGTCACTTTCCCGAATTCATCTTCACTCGGAGGATTTGTAAGAAGATTTGTATTCCATCGGTTAAAAGAGTTAAACACATCACTTATGGTGAAAACATGCTGCCGTCCTAACCTATAGTTTGCAGTAAGTGTAGCTGTCCAATTATTATTATTGGCACGTGAATTCTGATACGACTGCTCTCCTCGTGAATTATTTGGAGCAGTCTCTCCGCGCCAGTTATATTTCACGGAAGCGGTGTCGACATTGGTGGTTACATTGCGATTATAGTTTGCCGTAAGCGCTACATCCAGTCCGTCTACAAGCAGATTTCTCTTACTATATTCCAATGAAGGCATCAATGTATGGCCATGACGATGTTTCTGGCCATAGACAATATCCTGCAACACTCCAGTCTGAACATCCTTATACATGTGGGAATAATTGAATCCAACCATCAGACGATCAGCCCATGGCTTATTGACAAATCCAATCTTTGCTACAATAGCCTCATTATGATATGTATCGTTAAACCGGCGCACATGCTCTAATTTCTTACGGTTTATGGCTCCTGTCTCGAAATCCTCCACCGGAGTATCTATCCAGTAATCATTATCGGAATAGTTCTGGAAAGCCGTAATCTCATACTTGAATCCATTGCGGAGAGTCTGGCCGAAGTTTACCGATGTTTTATGAGTATTGAATGAGCCATAGGAATATGACGCGTCTACAAACCATTTGCGCTGACGACGAGGAGTGACAATGTTGATCACACCTCCGATGGCATCCGCACCAAATCCTACCGGTACCACACCTCGATATACTTCTATACGGTCGGCAAAAGTGACAGGAATATTGTTAAGTCCGAACGAACTTCCAACGCCCTCCTGTGGTACACCGTCAATAAATACTTTGACATGCTTTCCACTGAATCCATCCATCGTGACAGCCATATCCGATCCGACCCCACCACTCTCACGAATTTTCATACCCGGGGCTTTTGATAATGCCTCACTGAGAGTCTTTGTGGTATTAACCAAATCACGTGTACTCACGGCAGTGGCATTGAACGCCGAATTTTTAACTTTGCTCAACTGGTTTCCTACCACTGTCACTTCAGAAAGTTGAGTGGAAGGTTTAAGCTTCACGTGCAACTTTGTCCTGTCACCTTTGACTATGGCAACTTTTATTTCTTTTTTCTCAAATCCCACAGCATTGACCACAAGTGTATAACTCCCGGCAGGTGCTGACAGATGGTATATGCCCTTATCGTTGGTTGATGCAGAATATCCGGTACCTTTCAATGATAATGTGGC
>CANPDS010000014.1 GCA_947573015.1 uncultured Muribaculum sp. | reverse complement strand
TATCCAGACGCACTACATAGCTGTCAGGCACAAGAGTATAACGCAAGCCGAAAGCAGTGCCGCGCCCAAGATCAAGAGTCATAAGCACAGAGGAATCACTGACTTCTGTGGGATGGAAATAGAAATCGCGTGTGTCAAACTCACGGTCAGCGGAGTTTAGAATAAATGAATAAGCGTCATCATTCCCTGACACCACCTTTACCTTTCCACCACGGAAGCTGTCGTAATCGGCAAGCTCAGCAGTTGCGATCATGGCACCCTTGGATGCTATATCAAGCGAGATCACATTGTTGTGCAGAGTCACCGTATCATTCGTCCCTTGCAGATAGCGTGCAAATCCCTGATATTGGGTAAGATCGCGCAGAAGCGACTTCACACGATCCACAGCAGCTATATAAGCCTTTGCGCTGACTCCATGCGCTGACATGGCCGCAGCAGGATCTGCAAGCATACCTACAGGCATCTCTACTGAATCGACTTTAACATATCCGGTCACTTCAGAACCATTGCCTGAAAGCACTATCCCATCACGGTTGACATTCCCACGGCCTGTGCTGTCGGGTGTGCCATAGCGACCGACAGCATCGGCAAGCATAAGCAATTGTCCCTGTGTCAACGAATCGGAGGGCGTTGCAAGTAGATTGTCGGCAGCTGCGGCAGCCTGATCTTGTGTCACTTCCTCAGCAGGAGCGGGCCCCGACTGAGGCTGTGGCTGATTAAGCCAGATAAATCCTAATAGCACGGCACCCATCAGTAGCATGCCGTACATGGTGTTCTTATCCATTTACTTCTTTTATATTACTTCTTTTGGTTTATTTATCATGATTTTCAGTGTCATAGGCTATGGCAGCCTTGACAAATGAGAGGAACAGAGGATTGGGAGACAGGACCGTCGAGGAGTATTCGGGATGATATTGAGTACCAACGAACCAACGATGGTCGGGCAACTCGACAACCTCTACAAGATGTGTGGCAGGATTTTCACCCACACACTTCATGCCAGCCTGCTCGAAACATTCGCGATATTCACCATTGAATTCGAAACGATGACGATGGCGCTCGCTTACTGATCCGGAGCCGTAAGCCTCAGCAGCCCGGCTTCCGGCTACAAGACGACATTCATATGCGCCGAGACGCATGGTGCCACCCTTGTCGGTAATGGACTTCTGCTCCTCCATAAGGTCAATCACATTGTGGGAGGTGTGGAGATCCATTTCTGTAGAGTTGGCATCGGCGAATCCGAGCACATTACGCGCAAATTCTATCACCATACACTGCATGCCAAGACATATGCCGAATGTGGGCACATCATGCTCACGAAGCCACTTCAGAGCCACAAATTTACCTTCAATGCCGCGCTGACCGAACCCCGGGGCAATAATGACGCCATCCATTCCGGAAAGTTTCTCCTCAACATTGCTTTCATCAAGCTTCTCTGAGTGGATATATACCAGCTTAAGACGGCGGTCGTTGTATGTGGCAGCCTGCAGCAACGCCTCGTTTATTGACTTGTAGGCATCCTGCAACTCCACATATTTACCTACCAGCCCTATGGTTACTGTCTCGGTAGCATTGTCAAGTTTGTCAAGGAAGTGCATCCAAGGCTTCATATCAGGCTCACCCTCTACAGGAACATTCATTTTCCGAAGCACGATCTCATCAAGATGCTGTTCGTGCATCTTCACCGGCACCTGATAGATGGTGGGGACATCCATGCTCTGCACAACCGCATCGGGCGACACATTGCAGAAAAGAGCGATCTTGCGGCGCATGGGCGCCGGGATGTCGCGCTCAGTGCGTAGCACAAGCACATCCGGACGGATACCCACTTCCTGAAGTTGCTTTACGGAATGCTGTGTAGGCTTCGTCTTAAGCTCTTTTGCAGCATGAAGATAAGGCACATAGGTAAGGTGGATGCAAAGAGCATCTGTGCCAAGTTCCCACTGTAGCTGGCGCATAGCCTCAATAAATGGGAGTGACTCTATATCGCCAACAGTGCCTCCGATCTCGGTAATCACAAAGTCATAGTCGCCGGTATTCCCGAGCAACTTCACATTGCGTTTGATCTCATCGGTAATATGGGGCACAATCTGTACAGTCTTACCAAGATAATCTCCGCGACGCTCTTTGTCGATCACATTCTGATAGATGCGTCCTGTAGTGATGTTGTTGGCACGCGTGGTGCGCATATTTGTGAAACGCTCATAATGCCCGAGATCCAGATCAGCCTCATGTCCGTCAACAGTAACATAGCACTCTCCATGTTCATACGGATTAAGAGTGCCCGGATCAATATTGATGTAGGGATCGAACTTCTGGATAGTAACCCGGAAACCACGCGCCTCAAGCAGGCATGCAAGCGACGATGAAATGATACCTTTCCCAAGTGAGGAGACCACGCCTCCAGTCACAAAAATATACTTTGTATCCACGCTAAACAGTTTTGCGGACATTTCATACCGATATACACTGGCATGAAACGGCCTACGTTATTTTTTTTAACGTCTGCAAAGGTAATGATTTTCAATCAGAAAATCCGCGCACGAATGGCATTTTTCATAACGTCAGATGTGTGCCGCCAGACAGGTCGTCAAGCGCCGATGCTGAAGTGATCACAACCTCCTCCACACCTCCACGCAGAGCATCAAAAGCATTGGCAAGCTTTGGGAGCATCCCTCCGCTTACAATTCCCTGCTCCTTAAGTGTGGTGAAAATTTCGGGATCAATGGCTGTTATCACAGAGCTGTCATCATTTTCATCGCGAAGAACCCCCGGCTTTTCAAAACAGAACACAAGACGTACACCAAACCAAGGCGTAAGGCCTGTGGCTACCGATTGAGCCATTGTGTCGGCATTGGTGTTGAGCAGATGTCCGGCTCCGTCATGCGTGAGAGGAGCCACTACAGGTACCACACCCGCACGCACGAGCGTGGCCAAAGCCTCACCATTCACATTATCAACATCGCCGACCCATCCATAATCGACACCGGCGGAGGTGACTCCGCGACGATGCGAACGGATGATATCCATATCGGCACCGGTCATACCCAAAGCATCAACCCCGAGTCCCTGCAATCCAGCGACAATATTCTTGTTGACCAAACCGCCATATACCATAGTTACCACGCGCAACATATCGTCGTCAGTGATTCTTCGACCGTCGATCATCGTAGTGGCGATGCCAAGTTCGGAAGCTATCTTTGTCGCCGAACGCCCACCTCCGTGCACGAGTACCTTGAATCCTTCAATCGCCGAGAAATCATGCAACAGACGCTCAAGAGTTGCCGGCTCCTCAACAATTTTACCACCTACTTTTACTATGGTTATGATATCCTTGCTCATTCTGTCCGGTTTTATTCACCCTGCTGGGCATACTCCATAAGATAAGCCTTGATGAACGGATCAAGATCGCCATCCATCACGGCATTGACATCAGAGGTCTGCCAACCGGTACGGTGATCCTTGACACGACGGTCGTCGAATACATATGAGCGTATCTGCGATCCCCACTCGATCTTCATCTTGCTGTCCTCGACCTTGCGCTGCTCGGCCAGACGATGCTGGAGTTCTTTGTCATACAGTATCGAACGGAGTTGCCTCATGGCATTTTCCTTATTCTTAGGCTGATCGCGTGTTTCTGTATTCTCGATGAGAATCTCCTCTTTTTCGCCGGTATACGGATCAGTGAACTGATAGCGCAGACGCACACCCGACTCCACCTTATTGACGTTCTGTCCGCCGGCACCTCCCGAACGGAAAGTATCCCAGCTCAACAGTGCGGGATCGACATGCACTTCAATAGTATCGTCCACAAGCGGAGTGACGAATACAGAGGCAAAAGAGGTCATTCGCTTACCTTGGGCATTGTAGGGCGACACACGTACAAGACGATGCACACCATTCTCACTCTTAAGGTAACCATATGCCATCGGACCGTCTACCTCGATCGTAACCGACTTTATTCCGGCTTCCTCACCTTCGAGAATATTGGAGATCGCAGTCTTATACCCATGCGACTCACAGTAGCGCAGATACATACGCATGAGCATGGATGCCCAGTCCTGACTCTCAGTACCACCCGCACCCGAATTGATCTTGAGCACAGCTCCAAGCGAATCCTCCTCAGAACGTAGCATATTACGCAGCTCCATATCCTCGATCTTGACCATGAGGTCGGCATACATCGCATCGAGTTCCTGCTCTTCGACAAGCCCTTCTTTCAAGAAATCCCATGCAAGCTGCAACTCGTCGACAGCTTTCGCCACCTCATCGTAGGAGTCAATCCACTGATGAAGCTGCTTTACTTTCTTCATCTGTGCCTGCGCTTCTTTCTGATGTTCCCAGAAGTCAGGTACGTGGGTGCGCAGTTCCTCTTCTTCTACTTCGATGCGTTTTGAATCGATGTCGAGATAGCGGCGGAGCGCATCCTTGCGCTCAACAGCCTGTTTCAGTTGGTCGTAGGTTATCATGCAGGGGAATGTGTAGATGATTATTGAGCATACATCGCCTCAATGAGGTCGGCATACTTTGTATTTATTACAGGTCGCTTGATTTTAAGAGTATTTGTAAGCTCACCGCCTTCCATTGTAAACTCCTTTGGAAGCAGGGTAAAACGCTTGATCTTCTCGTAATTGGCAAATCCTTTCTCAAGCTTTTCTATGCGCTCCTGTATCATGCGGTTTATATCGGAATTAGCCACAAGATCGGCCATTGATTTATAGCTGATCTTCTTCTTCTCGGCATATTCGCGCAATGCATCGAGTGCAGGTACTATTATAGCCGTGACATATTTACGGCGGTCGCCAATCACGGCAACCTGCTCTATATACTTATCTTCGCCAAGACGGCTTTCAATAGCCTGGGGAGCTATATATTTACCATTAGAAGTCTTGAAAAGATCCTTGATACGGTCGGTAAGTATCAAAGCTCCGGTATTATCGATCCTACCGGCATCTCCGGTACGGAACCAACCGTCGGGAGTAAATGCATCGGCCGTGGCATCCGGCTTATTATAATAACCGGTCATGATAGTCGGTCCGTTAACAAGTACCTCGTCATTTTCGCCAATCTTTACCTGAACGCCAGGTATCGGAGTGCCGACAGAGCCAATCTCATATCCTATCGCGGGAAAACATGTTACCGTGGCAGTGGTTTCCGACAGTCCATAGCCTACCATGATGTTAATGCCGCATGAATGCAGGAATTCACATATATTATCGCTCATCGGTGCTCCGGCAGTGGGAAATATATTTCCATTGTTTATGCCTATCACCTTACGCAACGGCGTAAATACTCTCGCATCGAAGAATTTATACTCCAGTTCCAACAATGGCGGCACTTTTCGTCCGAGACGCACATAATCTATATTGCGGCGACGTCCTACGGTGAGGGCTCGACGCACCATCACCTTCTGGAATGCGTTCATACGGCTTATTTTGGCCTGCACTGCGGCATACACTTTCTCCCAGAAACGCGGTACCGAGCACATACATGTAGGAGTAGTCTCACGGATAGAATTCTGCACATCCCGCGGATCAAGATTGACATATACCTTTATGCCGAGATAAAGACACACATATGTCCAGCCCTTCTCAAATATATGGCTGAGCGGAAGGAAACATAGGGATGTGTCGGCATCCGACAGCGATGTGAGCCTTTCCCGATGTATAGGAAGTGTGGCATTGAAGCAGCTATGAGGCAACATCGCGCCTTTAGGCTCACCGGTGGTGCCTGAAGTATAGATCAATGTGGCTATATCCTCCGGAGAAGCCTCATCGATACGTGTCTGCACAAGTTCCCGGCATTCCGGAGTGGCATTCCTGCCTATCGCAAGAAACGAATCAAATGTAAGTGTAGCATGATCGTCCGGTTGACGCTGGGCCAATTCGAAAGCTACCACATGCCTCAACGAGGGACAACGATCCATAGCCTTGCGGGCTATCTCATAATGTTCCTGATTTCCGGTGAACAACACCTCGATACCGGCATCGTTCACTATGTATTCCACCTGTTCCTGCGAACTGGTCGAGTATATTGAGACCGGTATGGCCCGATTGGCATATGACGCGAAATCAATAACCAGTACACCGGGACGATTGGCTGAAAACAATCCGACCTTATCTCCGGGCTTCACACCCAAAGAGGCCAAAGCGAAAGCGGAGCAATCGGTCATCTCGGCAAATTCTCGCCATGATATATCTTTCCAAGGATGTGTTGCCGCATCCTTAAAGCTAAGCGCTGCCCGCTCTCCATATTTATGAGCCTGTCGGCTAATCAGTCCAGTTAGTATGTTAGGCATACTTGTTGATAGTTGGTTATTCTGCAAATTTAACAAGAAAGCGATGATGGGGAGGAATCGTCAAAGCGCATTCTTCGCTCTGATTAACATTCGTTCACATCGTCAGAAACATCATCGCCACTCATTAACAGATTTTATACATTGTAGAGATCATGGCCACTTTGATCCCATAGATAAATCCAAAAAGATACCGGGCTGTCGGCCACGGCATGACAGCACGTTAGCAGACGGCCCGGTAGAATGGGGAATTTGAATCGGTTAGGCGTTCTTCACCTTCTCAACAACAGCCTTGAAAGCTGCGGGATTGTTGAGGGCGAGATCGGCGAGCACCTTACGGTTCATTTCTATGCCCGACTTGTGGATGAGACCCATGAGCTTGGAGTAAGACAGATTCTCCTCGCGGGCGGCAGCGTTGATACGCTGAATCCACAGAGCGCGGAAATTGCGCTTCTTATCCTTGCGGTCGCGGTAAGCGTAGGTAAGACCCTTTTCCCAAGTGTTTTTAGCTACGGTCCACACATTTTTGCGGCAACCGAAATAGCCACGGGTGAGTTTCAGGATTTTCTTACGACGTGCTCGGGAAGCAACATGGTTTACTGATCTTGGCATTGTTTTGATGTTTTTGAATGTCAGCGGCTAAAGCTCTTTGGGCTGAACATTCGGTTAATGAATGGTTGTTGTTTGAAGCGGGATACGCCCGGCTTCGGAATCACGAATTAAACCTGACGGAACAGGAGAAAACGGGACTGCTTTACGATTGATTAGAGAGCGAGAAGCTTGCGCACTTCCTTCTGGTCAACAGTAGCGATCAGGCCGCTGTGTGTAAGGTTGCGTTTCTGCTTTTTGGTCTTCTTGGTGAGAATGTGGCTCTTGAAAGCGTGCTTTCTCTTGATCTTTCCTGATCCGGTAAGGGCGAACCTCTTTTTGGCACCGGAATTAGTCTTAATCTTAGGCATTTTGTTCGTTAATTATAGAATTTATAGATTTGACGCCGCTCAGAAGAGCAATACGCCGGTTTGTTTTAATTAAAAGACTTATTTGGCAGCCTTTTTCGGAGAGAGCATTATTGTCATGCGCTTGCCTTCAAGCACAGGCATCTGTTCAAGCTTACCGATCTCTTCAAGATCATTGGCGAAACGAAGCAAAAGCACCTCACCTTGCTCTTTGAAGAGGATAGAGCGACCACGGAAGAATACGTAAGCCTTCACCTTTGCACCCTCTTTCAGGAAGCCTTGGGCATGCTTGAGCTTGAAATTGTAGTCGTGATCATCAGTCTGAGGTCCGAAACGGATCTCCTTGACCACAACTTTTGTCGACTTCGCTTTCTGCTCTTTCAGACGCTTTTTCTGCTGATAGAGGAATTTCTGATAGTCAAGTATCTTGCATACAGGCGGAACGGCCTTGGGAGAGATCTCCACAAGATCGAGTTCCTGCTCCTGCGCCAAGCGTAACGCCTGCTGAATGGGATATATGCCATTTTCTACATTGTCGCCGACAATGCGTACTTCGCGGGCACGGATGCGCTCGTTAACGGCATAGGGTTCTTCTTTACGAGGGGCGCCGCGGAATGGAGGGCGTGAGCCTCCTCGCTGCGGACCCGGATATGAGGGTTTGTTGTCCATTCAGTAGGGTTATTGGTTAATCATGCTGGCGACCTCATCGGTCAAATATTTTGCAAAGGTAGTGATTTTCATTGTACCTTTATCGCCTTCGCCCTGTTTTCTTACAGAAACTTCATCATTTTGTGCTTCTTTCTCGCCAACGACGAGCATATACGGCACTCGTTTGAGCTCGTTATCGCGAATCTTCTTGCCGATCTTCTCGTTGCGATCATCGACAATGGCACGGATATCGGCTTCGTTGAGTTCGGCTGCGACACGACGCGCATAATCGTTGAACTTCTCCGAAATCGGAAGCACCACACACTGATCAGGCACGAGCCAGAGTGGAAGTTTACCGGCGGTGTGCTCAAGCAGCACGGCCACGAAGCGCTCCAGTGAGCCGAATGGCGCACGATGGATCATGACCGGACGATGTTTCTGATTGTCTGAGCCTGTAAACTCAAGCTGGAAACGTTCAGGAAGGTTATAGTCAACCTGGATGGTACCGAGCTGCCAACGACGACCGATGGCATCCTTGACCATGAAGTCGAGCTTCGGGCCATAAAAAGCAGCTTCACCAAGCTCAGTACGGGCATTTAGTCCCTTCTCGGCACAAGCCTCTATGATGGCGTTCTCCGCGAGATGCCAGTTTTCATCAGAGCCGATATATTTCTGTTTGTTGTTGGGATCACGAAGAGAAATCTGAGCCTCGAAATTGTCAAACTTCAGAGCCTTGAAGATGTAGAATATGATATCCATAACCTTAAGGAACTCATCCTTGATCTGATCGGGAGCACAGAAAATATGTGCGTCATCCTGAGTGAAGCCACGTACTCGCGTCAAGCCATGGAGCTCGCCACTCTGCTCATAGCGATAGACAGTGCCGAATTCGGCAAGGCGCATAGGCAGATCGCGGTAAGAGCGTGGAGCGCTGCGGTAGATCTCACAATGGTGAGGGCAGTTCATCGGTTTGAGCAGGTATTCTTCACCCTCCTCAGGAGTATGGATTGGCTGGAATGAATCCTTGCCATATTTCGCATAGTGACCTGAAGTGACATATAGGTTCTTATTGCCGATGTGCGGAGTGATTACCTGAAGATAGCCGTAGCGTTTCTGTATCTTGCGAAGGAATTGTTCAAGACGGTCGCGCAGAGCGGCACCTTTTGGAAGCCAGAGTGGCAGACCGGCACCAACATTGGCAGAGAATGCAAATAGCTCCATCTCTTTGCCTATCTTGCGATGATCGCGTTTCTTGGCTTCTTCAAGCATCACGAGATACTCGTCGAGCATCTTCTTCTTGGGGAAGGTGATGCCGTAGACGCGTACAAGCTGATTGCGTTTCTCATCGCCACGCCAGTATGCACCGGCAAGCGACAGTATCTTTACAGCCTTGATCGGAGCGGTCGACGGGAGGTGAGGACCACGACATAGATCGGTGAAAGCGCCTTGGGTATATGTGGTGATGTGACCATCCTCAAGCTCGGAAATAAGCTCACACTTATATTCCTCGCCACGGTCGCCAAACATCTTCAGTGCATCATCCTTGGATATGTCGGCACGCACTATGGCTTCTTTTTTCTGTGCAAGTTCGATCATCTTGGCCTCGATACGCGAAAAATCGGCAGCCGTGATGGTATTGCCATTCGGATCAATGTCATAATAAAAGCCGTTTTCAATGGCCGGACCGATACCGAACTTCACGCCGGGGAAAAGTTCCTGCAGGGCTTCGGCGAGGAGGTGGGCCGAAGAGTGCCAGAAAGCGTGTTTTCCTTCGGCATCGTCCCACTTGAAGAGCTTTATTTCGGCATCTTCATTGATCGGACGCGATATATCCCACTCAGCGCCGTTGACAGTAGCGGCGAGAATGTCCTGAGCGAGGCGTGTGCTGATGCTCTCGGCAATCTGGAGCGGTGTGGTGCCGGGCTCATACTGCCGGGTGCTTTTGTCGGGGAATGTTATGGTAATCATTCTATGATGGTTAATAATTGGGCATAATGCGCCCACGTAAAAATCGACTGCAAATGTCGTATATTTTTCTGACACGTGCAAATGTTTGCAGTGAAGATTTTATCACGCCACTGTTAAAGACACACATTATATTCAAGGCTGAGTCATAAATGGTTATGTCCGCATTAATATTCGCACCTCATACCTCACTATGCTACATACGTCAAAATGCTGAAATTTTTGACAAAAAGTTTTGGCGTTTTTTGTTGGAAATTAAAAAAACTGTCTGTAACTTTGCACTCACAAATGGCGGGATAGCTCAGTTGGTTAGAGCGTCGGATTCATAACCCGGAGGTCCCACAAAGTAAGGGCACATCGCAACCTCACGATACAGACCGAGTGAATACTTGATTATTAGATAAGACATCAAAATACGGCCTCTGGAATTGACCATCTCACAGAGCCTCGCACACAAGATCACCACATACATTTTAAGCGCACACCAATACAGACACATTATTTGTAATTTGTAAGATGAATAAGCCCCGACCATGATTTGTGGCCGGGGCTTATATGTAGCATTGATGCAATTGCGAAGGTTATTCCCACTCGATCGTTGCCGGTGGTTTTGAGGAGATGTCATAGCATACGCGGTTGACACCACGCACTTTATTTATAATATCATTGGATACCTTGGCAAGGAAGTCATAGGGAAGATGTGCCCAATCGGCAGTCATGGCATCAGTAGATGTCACTGCACGGAGAGCCACAGCACGCTCATATGTGCGCTCGTCGCCCATCACACCCACACTCTGCACAGGGAGAAGAATGGCGCCGGCCTGCCATACCTGATCATACAATCCCCACTCACGTAGGGCCGAGATGAAGATATCATCGGCATTCTGGAGTATAGCCACCTTCTCGGGAGTGATATCGCCGAGAATACGCACAGCCAGACCAGGACCGGGGAATGGATGACGCTTGATAAGATGTTCCGGCATGCCTAGCTCACGTCCTACGGCGCGCACCTCATCCTTGAAGAGGAGCCGCAACGGCTCGCAGAGTTTGAGATTCATCTTCTCAGGCAGACCTCCCACGTTATGATGACTCTTGATGGTAGTACCGGTGATCGACAGCGACTCGATACAATCGGGATAGATAGTGCCTTGCGCAAGCCATTTCACATCCTTAATCTTGTGAGCCTCGCGGTCGAACACATCGATGAAGCCTTTGCCTATAATCTTACGCTTACGCTCAGGATCGGTAACACCGGCAAGTTCGGCAAAGAACTCTGCTGAAGCGTCAACACCGATCACATTCAGGCCAAGACACTCATAATCGTGAAGCACGTTGGCAAACTCATTTTTGCGGAGCATACCATGATCAACGAAGATACATGTGAGATTCTTGCCAATGGCCTTATTGAGAAGCACGGCGGCAACCGAAGAGTCGACACCTCCCGACAATCCAAGCACTACCTTGTCGTCGCCAAGCTGCTCCTTAAGGGCCTCCACAGTCGACTCAATGAACGAAGCCGCACTCCAGTCCTGACGCGAGCCGCAGATGTCCACAACGAAATTACTCAGTAGCTGAGCGCCTTGCGTCGAGTGGTAGACCTCAGGGTGGAACTGCACGCCCCACAGTTGCTCTCCTTCGGCCTGATAAGCCGCGATGGCAACTTTGTCGGTCGATGCGATGGCTTTGAAATTGGCGGGAATGGAGGTGATGGTATCACCATGGCTCATCCACACCTGTGTGCCGGCATCAAGCCCTTTGAGAAGGGGATTTTCAGCATCAAACTTCTCAAGATGCGCACGCCCGTATTCGCGGCTGGCCGCCGGCTCAACGGTACCGCCGTTTGTATAGGCCATGAACTGCGCACCGTAGCATATGCCGAGTATCGGCAGACGCCCGCGGATGCCTTCGAGCGAAGTGCGGAATGCTTTCTCGTCGTACACCGAAAATGGACTGCCGGAGAGTATCACACCAATCACCGAAGGATCGTCATGAGGGAACTTATTGTAAGGAAGAATCTCACAATAGGTATTCAGCTCCCTCACGCGGCGTCCGATCAGCTGGGTGGTCTGACTTCCGAAGTCGAGGATAATGATTTTCTGTTGCATATATATGTATCAGAGGGAATTTACTGCCGCAAAGTTAGCACAAATGCTTCAGATATAAAAATTAAGGTGTGCCACTTCACTCAGTGGCACACCTTAATTAATATAGTATGGGGGTATCCGATCAATTCATGAACTTCAGGGAAGAACCCTTCACACGTACGATATAGACACCCTTGTTGAGATCGTCAAGAGTGATCTGACCGGTAGTAGCGGTGAAATTACGTACCATGCGGCCTGCAAGATCGTAGATCTCCACTGGAGCTGTACCGTCGGCATTGAAAAGGCTTGCGGCGATGATCAGAGTGCCCTCGGCAAAGAAGAGGTTCTTCTCCTCGTTAAGCATGGTGTCCTCTATGCCGCTCACCTGAAGGCCTGCGATGTTGCCCACATATACCTCTTCCATCGACCAGTAGTTGCCCTTGTTACCCATCTGGAGGATACGCACACCTTTGCATTCCTGTTCGGGGAAGGGGCAGATCAGGAGTGAGCCACCGGAACTACCAGAAGCCACAGTCTTCCAAGTGTGGGGCTGGCCATAAGAACCGTCGTACATTTCATACTCCTCATCAGTCACCTCCTCATAGTCCTGGAATGCTCCGGGATATTTATTCTTAAGCGCATCAGGAGTCTTGTCGGTATGGTAGATAATCTCATTCTCATCCTCCTCGTCACCTACATATACCTGAAGGCGCCAAGCGGAGGGACCGTCATTCGAGCTCTCGCTGGCATCGAGGATCACGGCATTGATCTTCTCAGTGCGCTCGGGATAGAATATATCCTGATCGAAGAAGATGGTGTACCACTGAAGTGGATTAGACTTATATGGCATTGTCTCATCGAGAGTCACCTTATCATCCTTGTAATTTGCCACCCAGATAGGAGCCGACTGAGGACCCTTAGATGACCAACGTGTCGACATATCGCCATCGGTAGCGCGGCTTGCAAGTCCATCGCCCGGGAGACGGTTGTAGAGAGCACCCTCGTTAGAGTAGTATTCATCATCGCCGAACACGAAGGTCTTCGACTGCTGACCTTCCACAAGATTACCATCGCGGTCATACACCTTACCGTAGATGTCGTTGAAGGCGATCACATGCCATTTCGAACGATCTGTAATGAAACCAGTACGGTTGGTAAGGTTCCATGCCACAGGCAGCATATTGGTATATGCGGCAAGAAGGTTGGTATCAAAAGAAGTGTACTTGCGGCTTGAGGCATCGAGGTTTTCGCAGGTTCTGGGAGTAAACACACCTGAATAGAGCGATACGTTCTTGTTACCGTTGCAATTCTCGTTGCCCGAACGGACATTGAAGTTGTACATATTGAACTTACCGCCATTGGGCACATCGAATGTCTGGCGGTTGCCGTTCTGCTGGAGAGCGGCGCAGAAGAAGTTGGCAGTACCGCCATGAACCTTTGCGAAGGTGTCGCCACCGCCCCAGTTATTGGTCGAGAACATGTTCACGGTATGCTTATAACCCTCCTCAAGAGTGATGAAGTTTGCGGAATGTCCGTTGTTCAGAGCCACGAGCTGAGTATTGGTAAGATCGCAATCGCCCTGAGTAGCGCGGAATACAAATGTGTTGACAACACCGTCGACAGCATTGCCGAGAGAGTAGAATGAAGCACCACCGTTGCCGTCGCTCTGGAAGAGCATACCGATCGAAGAACCGAAGAGGAAGTTGTTGTAGAGATTCTCGTTCTTGCAGTCACCGATGATGAAGAAGTCGAGTTCGTCATAGTTCTGCTGATAGCATGCGTCCTGACGAAGACCGTTGTCGTAATTGTTGGAGAACTTCTCGGAGTTGGGCCAGAGACCGAACTTCCATTCGTCGCCGGCAGCATAGCCGATAGTGTTACACTGGATATTGCTGATAGTACCGTTCTCGGAATTACCACCTACGCGGATCACATTCTTGAACGCATGTCCTGAGATGTAGTCAACATAGTGGTTGTCGCACTTGTTGGTGAACATGTCCACACCCTGATAGCAGGCGCGTATAGCGAGGTTCACCACATATGTGTCGGCATTGCCGCGCACGGCATAAGGATACAGTTTAGGTTTGCAATCGAAATGCTCAGATATGAGAGTTGTGCCCTGCATCGAACCCGGTACAAAGGTAAAGATATTTTCATCCTGAGCAGGATAGTTGATGGAGATACCACGGATACCTGCTTTTGGAGCGAGAGTGATCAGCGGAGTACCGGTGGCAGAACCTTCACCACAGTACACCTCAAGTATCGCACCCTGGCCACGGGGCACAGAGCCAATATCGGAAGCACCACGAAGCTCAACACCGGTAGGCACTGACAGTGGCGACTCAATGCGGTAGTGACCCGGAGTAAGGTAGACGATACCACCACCGTTTGCGCCGGCAGCATCAAGAGCCTTCTGGATAGCATCAGAAGAGTTGATGGTTGCATCTTCCTTATGCCAGGAGTCAGCGGGGCTGATATAGGTACCCACTGCACCATAGTCAGTAGCAAGGAAGATATCATTCTTGGCAGGCTTTGTAGCCTTGATTTCCATCAGGTCCTCAGCATACTGAGGCACAGCCTTCATTGTGCGCGGAGTATTGTCAACCTGGCACTCGTATAGCGAATTGTTGATGAGCTGGCCAGATGTGAATTTGTTGGCGGTGAAAATGCAGCGAGAAAGGGCTGAGATCTCCACATTACCATTGAATGTACAATTGTCGGCGATGAGCTGACCACCCTGGAAGTCAACGAAGCCATTCACACGGCACTGCATGAGCTGAGTGGTCTGTGATGCATCGCTATGGGTGTAGAGTGCCTGACGTGAGCCATAGATGTCACAGTCGAGATACTGTGTGGGACCTACCTCTCCGGCAGCCTGCTCGATACCGATGAGACACCCGGGAGTGGAGAGACGAGTGTACATACGTCCGCAACCGGCCGATTCCGTCTGATATACACCCACCTTACAGTCGGTGAAAACGAGGTTGTAGTTATGTCCGTTGGGCGAGCCATTAGACTGCGAGGACATATGCTCCGGCGATTTTTTGTCCCAGATAGCGCGTTCATACTTCTCAGCGTAGTAATTGCAGAGGTATGACCAGTCGTTACGGCGCATCTCGAAGCCACATGCATGATTGTATGTCCATGCGCTGGCATCGGCAGCGTTGGCGAGGCCCGATCCGGCCCAGTATTTCGGCGAGAAGTCAATGTGGTCGAAACGGCCTACGTCGGCGATATTGTCCATCGTGACACCTTTGTGAAGAGGAGTACCATAGAGACCGAAAATGTTAGGACAGCCACCACCGTTGAGCTCGGAGAAGATCACACCGGTATATGCGTTAACAAGGGTGACATTCTTTACCCAGCAGTAGTCGTTGCCAAAGTAACCCTTCTTACCCATTACGATCGACGGCGGATAGGCGATAGGGGCATCAGCATTCTGCTCCTCATACCAGATGGCAATATCCTCGACCATGGTCGAAGGCTCCATGATGAAGCAGGAGTTTGACTCAAGGGTATCGTTGGCATATTTATTTGTCACCTTGATGATAGTGCCATCGATCTTCTCCCCCTTGACAGGTTTCTTCCAGTCGCCGCGGATAGTGACACCACGTGGAACGTTAATGCGTCCATCTACTTTATAAACGCCGGCAGGCAGATACAGCACGCCGCCCGACTTACGGTAGGCCTGCGACTCTCCATTAGGATAAGAAGCCTGGTCGCCGAGGAAGTTTAGCGCATCCTGGATATTGGTTGTCTGCAAGGAATTGCCCTTGTTAGCATCGGCCACGTAGTCAAGTAGGTTCAGTTCGATTACCTTCACATCCTTGGTAGGATAGTTGGCATCTTCAATCACCTGAGGCTTACGGGTATATTGATACTTGTAGGCCCAGCCGGTGAGAGGCATCGCCATAAGGGCGACACATGCTGCCATGGATATGGTAAACAATTTTTTCATCTCAAAAAATGGGTGAATATGTTAATAATGTATATTTCAAGAGTGAGGAGTTGCACTAAAGCTGAAGTCAGGGGACAAGGCGCGCAACCTCTGGAGAGGCACACCACCAACGACCCCTGACATTATGATTCAGCGTGCAGACGCTTAATTGCCAAATTCTTCAGCGATAACGTTGAGGAAAGTGTCGCCCCAGCCATTGCCATAGTCCTCATCGGTAGGCTCTACCGCATTAGCGAAGTTCCATTCGTTGTATGCATCGATGATCACCATCGGCACCGAACCAAGCTGACGCTTTGCAGCCCAGCAACGTTCGCGGAAGTCTGTCACATCAACGGTGCGGTTGCCAGCTTCGTCGGTCGACACCTTCACCGGCTGAATGATGGGATAATCCCAACGGCCATCCTGAGTGTAGTATGAGAAGCCAGGCGATACATTAGGAATGTAGTTGATACCATACTTGGCATAGTATTCGCGGTTGACGCGCATATGCTCGTTGATAAGGATGTTGTGGAGTTCGAAGCGGTCCCATCCGATACCATTCTCAAGGTTGGTAAGCTTCTCCTGGACAACGGCGTCGGCCTGACCTTCGATCCAGAACTTCTGCCAGCGTGCAGGGGGAGTCCACTGTGTCTGACGCACTACCAGATATACATCGTCGCCGGTAGTTTCCTTGATGACACGGCGCATATCATCGTAGAAAGTCTTCGAATCTTCGGTATATACCTGACGGGCCCCATCCATGATAAGGAGCGGACGACCATTCACACGGTAGTAGGTAGGCTCAGCGAAGAACCATGAGAGACGACGCACAAAGTTCAGGAAAACGTCACGTGCAGCAATCGTTGCTACCACCTTGCCATCCTCCTTATACTCCAGCGGAGCACAGCTTTCAAGCAGAGAATTGTTGTCTTTGCATCCCAGACGGTCGCAGACATTCTGACCATTGAAACGGATAGCGAACTTCATTGAGCCATCGTTCTTCCAGCTCAGGGTATCGGTGTGACCGGAAAGCATATTGAGGAACACAGTATCCGAAGCATTGATATTGTTAGGATACATCTTGTTGTTGTCCCAACCGATCTGCGGAGAGATGATGAAGTCGATCTTGGCCTTCTTCACATTCTCCACGATCTTACCGAGATTTTCAGCATATTCCTCATGATAGTTGCGGTCAGTGCCCATCAACTCATAATATCCGGCCGATACCTTAACATACGGACCATACTTACCGGTCTCGGCTTCGTAGGGTTCTTCGATTCGACGCAGTATCTGGGCATTATTCCACCATCCGGAAGGATTATAGAGAATGATGCCGGTGGGAACCTTCCCGACATTTATGGGAGTAAGCTGATAGTTCCATGGATGATCCTCGATGCCGGGATTATCATCCTCGACACAAGCTGTGGCGAAGAGGCCGAGGGCAATGGCAATACTCCATGATATGATTGACTTTTTCATTTGCATTTATTAAGTCTTGTAGATTAAAAGAGACAAGTTGGATTGAAATGTGATCAGGGAAGGAATGTAGCCTTGGTGCTCTGATATTCGAAGGCTACAGCACCGAGTGCAGATGCCTCTGCACGAGAACCGGAGATTTCCTTAGCCTTTTCAAGCAGTTCGTCGTAGGTCGAG
>CANPDS010000013.1 GCA_947573015.1 uncultured Muribaculum sp. | reverse complement strand
ATATGATTATTTAAAATCGGGACTTACACCTGAAGAGTATATTTTATTACATCAGAAGAAAACTATGCGATCTAACGTAAATAAGTTGATGAATGACTTAAGTATACAATAACACACTATGATGGACAAAATAAAAATCATATCCTTGATTATAGGAATTATCTTTACTTGTGGATGTTGTCCGCGTCCTCCAGAACATGCGTGGACAATCAACAATAACTATGATACAGAAGTCTTCGTATATACAATATATCAAAACTACTCCAGTTTTGATTTATTCCCTGCAATACGGCCCTGTACAATATTGCCTCACAATTCATATGAGGCACTAAGTACAAGTAATATCTCCCTATATAGTGAACTTGAAAATTATCCTAATACAAAAATATATTTTCTTATTTCGCACGATAATATTTCCGATCTTAATGTAGAGGATATTGTAAAATATTCTGTTGCATATTATTACCCGTCGATAAATGCACCATATGTATGGAAAAGTACTATCAATTTCCCGGAGGACTGCACGGTGAATCCGGAGTTGGGCGAGATATACGATCTTGATGAGTTTGTGGAACTGTACGGCCCGCTCAACGCCCAGGGTTGGGACGAAGTGTGGCAGCGCTGGCAGCAGAGCAAGCCTATACCCGATGCTCAGCTGTGACTGGGAGGATGCTGCTTTAGCGCGCCGCAATGTTTGTGGTGATTTTCCGTGGAAATGAGAGTCGGGTGTGGTAGGTTCGGCGAAAAAGCGTAACTTTGGGAAGAGTTTTCACGACTTGCTTATGAAACGGATATATTGTGCTATAGCTTTGTCGCTATTGTTGACAGCATGCGGCGGTCTGTCGAAAGAGGCCCGTGAGATTGTCGGGTCATATTATAATATGGCTATCTCCGACGATGAACCGGTGTTTGAACTAAATCCTGACGGCACATGCGTGATGCGTGCTATCCGCCCGGATGTGCTCACCATCTCCGTATCCGGTACGTGGGATGTGGTGAATGACTCTTTGGTGATGCACCATAATCTGGCTACTGTGAAAGCTCATGGCGATACATCCCTGCTTGGCACGGTTGCCCCTGAGTTTAAGGCACTTGTGATGGGCCATACTGATCATACCCTTTTGCTCAGTCGTAATGGCATTGAGTATGAATATATTCGCGGAGTATCGCAATAGTGCTGAAACTCCCGCGAAGATCCGTCGCCGATTTCCGCAATGAGAAATAAACCACTATGTTGATTGATATATGAAGCACATGATGATTTTATACCGCATATTGTTTGCTGTGGCAGCATTGTTTACCATTGCATCTTGCAATGCTCCATCGAAGGACGAGCAGACCGCCGATCTTGATCAGGCGCAGGCGCTCATTGAGCAGACCGACTACCGTAGTGCGCAGAGCATCTGTGATGAGGTGCGCCATCTGCAGTCGAAAGAAAATGTACGCGATGCCCGCATACTCGGTCGCCTATCGATACTTTATATGAAACTTTCCGATGTAGGCGACCATGAAGAGAATGTGGAGTATGCTTACCAGTGCTTTCTTGAAGCATTCTCTGTCGACAGCGTGGCCGCGCAGGAATATTACAACTCGCTGAGTCTCGACGATATGCAGCAGGGTGTGCTCCTTGCGGGAATTGTGCGCAGCGCTATCAATGTACCCTCTCCGGAGATCATGGTTGAGGATGACAGTATCAGCACTGATTCTATAATGTAACTAACTAAGCAAGGATTATGGCAGAGGATTTCCGTGATGCACTGCGTGCGATGCTTGGCAATGCAGACCTTCCGGCAGGGGAGGACTCGGCAAAAGATATTACGGAGGCGGATACTTCGGCATATGCCCGCACACGTCTCGATATCTTTTTTGAAAAGAAAGGCCGTGGCGGTAAGAAAGCTACGATTGTCTCCGGGTTTCCGGAAGGAATGTCGCACGAGGAGATCGCAGAGCTTGCTTCGCAACTAAAACAGAAATTGGGGGCCGGTGGCTCATCGCGCGGTGGAGAAATCCTCATTCAGGGCGACCGTCGGGCTGATTTGCAGAAAGTTCTTGAACTTTTGGGCTGGAAATCACGCGTATGCTGAAGATTCACAAAGCATCGGCCGGATCGGGCAAGACATTTACGCTGACAAAAAGCTACATAAAGCTGCTTCTTGGCGAAAAGATGCCTGACGGACATTATCGTCTTACCGATAATGTCAACAGGCACCGTAGCATTCTTGCCATAACATTTACCAATAAGGCCACTGAGGAGATGAAGGCGCGTATTGTGCGTCAGCTCGCGCTGTTGGCCGATCCTGAAGGGAAGAGTCCGTATCGCGATGATCTGTGCCGGGAGCTTGGCTGCTCTGCGGATCAGCTTTGCCGTCAGGCCTCGCGTGCGCTCAATGCGTTGCTGATTGATTTCGGCAACTTCAATATCAGCACCATCGACGCGTTTTTTCAGATGGTGCTCCGTACATTTGCCCGTGAGGCCAATCTCTCGGGCAATTACGAAGTGGAGCTTGATGCCGCACAGGCGGTATATATGGGCGTCAACGCTATGTTGTCGTCGCTCAATGCCGCTGATGACCGTGGCGACTCAGATGATGCCCGTCATCGTCGGCGTCTTATGGGATGGTTGAGGCAATACATGACCCAGAAGCTTGAGGAGGGTAACTCTTTCAATCTTTTTGTGCGCAACAGCAAGATTACCTCCGATCTGGTGGAGTATATACAGAAAGCGCTTAATGAAACTTACAAGCTTAATGCCGACCTTATAACGGGCTATCTGTCTGACCCTGACCGGATAATGCGCTTCAATGCAGCATTGTCAAAGGCTTATGAGCGTTGTCGTAAGCGCCTTATGAATGAGGCCGACACCATCGTGACGCTTCTTGACAGTAATGGCGTGCTATCCGGAGTAAACCGATATGTGCGCACGCCTTTTGCAAAATGGCAAGCCGGGGATATCGATGTGTCGAAAGATCTGTCGGCAACAATGCGGAAGGCTGCCTCCGATCCAGAATCGGCTTTTACAAAGGCATACAAGAACACTCCTTCCGATCTTATCGCTGCTGTAGGACAGTTGGCCTCTCTTGGTGTCGAGCTTTGGGATGATCTGCGGATGCTCCAGATATTACGGCGCAACATTTTCCATCTCGGCATAATAGGCGAGGTGGAACGGCATACTGCTGAGGTGCAGCGCGATAACAATGCCATACTTCTCGGCGACACGGCCACCATACTTCAGACAATCATTAATCAGGAGGAGGCACCATTCATATACGAGCGACTGGGAGTAAGGCTGCAACATTTTCTAATCGATGAGTTTCAGGATACATCACGTTTGCAGTGGCTCAATCTGAGTCCGTTGATCAAGGAATCGCTTGCCACCGATCGCGATAATCTTATAATCGGAGATGAGAAGCAGGCGATCTACCGTTTCCGCAATTCCGATCCATCGCTTATCATAAAGGATGTACCCCAGGAGTTTGCCGGGCAATGTGAGATGCATGGTCAGGTGATCGAGGAGAACACCAATTGGCGTAGCGCCTGTGAGATTGTCCAGTTCAACAACACGATTTTCATAGCCTTGTCGCGCGGTCTCGGTCTTGGTGACATCTACAGCAATGTGGTGCAGAGGGTCGAGCATAAGAATGAACGGGGTTATGTGGAGTTTGCCCCATTCGGCGAATCATCTGAAGCGCTTGACCGCATGGTGGCAAATATAGCCAGAGAGCTATCGATGGGCTACCGTCAGCGCGATATTGCTGTGCTGTGTGCCCGCCGTGCGGAGTGTGCCGAGGTAGTATCCCGGCTCATGATGGAGAAATCCTCAGGTACAATAGCTGGTCTGTGCGATTTGCAGATCATTACCGATGAGGCGCTTGTGGTGGGCAATGCTCCAGCTGTGAGGCAGATTGTAGGTGTCCTCAGGTATGTCGATGCGCATGTCACCCTCTCTCATAGGAATGGTAGCGATACTACCGCTGCAGAGATAATCAACAGGTTTGAGTATTTCCGTGCAATGGGAAATACTCCTGCGGTGGCCATGGGAAAAGCTTTTTCCGATGATGCACGTGAGGCTGATGATGCGGCGCTTGATGCGGCCCGTATGGAATGTGTGAATGTACCCTCTATTGTCGAGAGGATTATTTCACGATGTATAAGCCTGGAGTCATGTCGTGATGAAAACCTCTATATCACCGCGTTTCAGGACATGGTGGTCGACTTCTGCTCGCGAGGTAATGCTGATCTGCACTCTTTTATGAAGTGGTGGGACGAGAAGGGGGCTACTCGCAGTCTGTCAGTACCGGAGGGTGTCGATGGTATTAGAGTGATGACCATCCATAAGTCAAAAGGCTTGGAATTCGCATGCGTGCATGTGCCATTTCTTGGAGGATCATTGAGTTCGCCAGACAACATGATGTGGGTATCGACGCGCGATGAGATGACAGGAGAATTGTCTGGAATTTTTTCCGGACCGGATTTTAATGCTGACGATGTACCCCCGTTGTTGCCGCTTAAGGCTACTACCGTGGGCAAACTGTCACGTTTCGCTGTGCAATATGGGCAGGCTGTACGCGATGAGAGCATAGATCGTCTTAATCAGGTGTATGTAGCATTCACAAGGGCATCGCGTGAACTGATCGTGAGCTATAAGGAAAAGAGTTCGGAGATATCTGAGCGGCTTGATGCCGGATTTGACGAGATGACTCCGGAGATGTGTGCTTCTGTTATCGCTCAGCGCGGATTGCCGGATGATGTGCTTGTGTCTCTTAGTGATAAAATTGTGATGGAACCCGGAGGGGAGGATGGTCAGGAGCGTAAAGTGCTGCGTTTGGGCTTGCCTGTATTTGCTCTTGATGATGACGCCGATCATGACGAGACAGTACCTATGCCTGCATATTATAGTCGCGACAATGAGGATATATGGGCCATGAGCCGCATAGAGGATCTGGAGGAGATGGAGCGTCCACGTCGGCGAGGTATTGTGCTGCATGCTGTTATGGGGTATGTGAAGCATCGTGATGATGTGGATCGGGCTGTGCTGCGTGCGACGATGCGTGGGCTTGTGGCCTACGACGAAGCCGACGAGATAAAGTCGGTGCTGAATGATGCTCTTTCTGATCCTCGGGTTGACCGATGGTTCGAAGGGTACAGACGGCTGTTGTGTGAGCGCACAATCGCGGCATGCTATGAGGAGTGTGACCGCTCTACGGGAGAGAAGACTGGTGGTACTGTAGTGCGCCATTACCGCCCCGATCGTGTGGTATGGACCTCCGACGGCACCATAGAGGTGGTTGATTATAAGTTTGGAGAGGAGGAATCGTCGCGTTATCTACGTCAGGTGCGCGGCTACATGAATCTGTTGCGCAAGATATATCGTGGCACTACCGTGCGTGGTTATCTATGGTATCCTCTCTCGCGCACAATTCTTCCTTGCTGACCGCTCGTTGGCTTTATAACTTTTGTGGTGAGATCAGGCTTTGGCAGAGATGAGGGGAAGCTCGATGCGGAAGGTCGTGCCCCGTCCGAGTTCGGAGGAGGCTACGAAGATACGTCCGTGATGGTATTCGGCAATGATGCGGCGGGCGAGTGCGAGGCCCAGACCCCATCCGCGCTTTTTGGTGGTATAGCCTGGATTGAAAATAGTCTTGAAGCGGTTGCGGGGTAGCCCTTTGCCGGTGTCGGTCACTTCGATCCATGCGTTTCGGTCGGTATGTCCGGTGGTGACTGTGATTGATCCTTGGGCCTCCATGGCGTCAACTGCATTCTTGATAAGGTTTTCCATCACCCACTGAAACAGTGAGTCGCTTAGATTTATCATCAATGCTCCATGACAGCAGTTGACGGTAAGGTTGATGCGTGATGATATGCGGGTTGACATATATGATGCAGCATCGCTCACCACAGTATTGAGATCGGCCGGTTCGAGCGTTGGTCGCGAACCGACTTTCCCGAAGCGTGAGGCAATGGTGGATAGGCGGGTTACATCCTTGTTCATCTCGGCAACGGTGTCGGCATCGACCCCGAGCGATTCAAGCAGTTCCATCCATGCCATGAGTGATGATATGGGTGTGCCGAGCTGATGGGCTGTTTCCTTGGTAAGTCCTACCCATACTTTGTTTTGTTCCGCTTTTTTGGTTGATATCACGGCAAAGTATACCACAACGACGAATACGAGCATCACTATTACCTGGATGTAGGGATAATAGCCGAGCATGCGTAGCAGCCGGCTGTCTTCATAATATAGGTATTGTGATTCTCCTCCTGGAATATCGATGGGTATAACGTTGGATGTGTTGCGTAGCGCTTTGAGCCGTTTGTTGAGAAAGGTAAGGTTTGTTTCAGAGATAAATAGCGGTTGAAGGGTATCAGGTAGTTCCGGAAGATCGAAGTTTCGCTGGTCGAGGATATTTCCTTCGCTGTCGGTGAGCAGTACGGGGATGTTACGGTTGCTCTGTATGATTGATAGAAGAAAATCGATGTTGTCGGCTGAAGAGTCGGGATTGGCGATTGCCTTGGTTGCATCTGCCCAGATCTCCATGCGCTGACGTTCCTGTTCGGCGAGACTCTTTACGATATTGTCGGAGATGTATAGGAACAGCACGGCCAATCCTACTGCGATGAGGAGGAATGCCACGGTGCCGTAGCGGCGCATGTCGTAGATGTTGGCCATTTGATCGGATTAAATTACGTATTATTAATAACGTGGGAGGGATGGTGATTATTTCAGGGAATGAAGTAATTGTGAGGCAGTGAGATGCAGTCCCGGGTGTTGCCATGCCGGATCGAGCTGCTGCATTGGTATGAGGACAAACGGACGCAGATGCATGCGTGGGTGGGGTAGGGTAAGGCGGTTGCCTGCCGGCGTAATGGCATCATCGGTTTGAGTGTCATCATAAGCAATAAGATCTATGTCGATGATGCGGTCGGCATATGTTCCGTCGGTGGTGCGATGTGATGCGGAGGAGATCGAGTGCTCTATGTCGAGCAGGCGGTCGAGCAGGATGAGCGGATGCAGATCGGTTGTAAGCGCTATGCCAAGATTCAGGAATGAGGCTGTCGAATCGTATCCCCATGGTTCTGACTCTACAAGGTCGGACAGGTGCAGATAGGGATCGATTGTATCAGCAATCAGGGCGACCGCCCGGGATATGTTGTCCCGTCGGTCGCCCTGATTGCTGCCTATGTTGATGTAGGCGGTGGGCATGTATTTTCAGACTATTGTTTAGAGAGTCTTCTTTACTTCTACTTCTTCGAAGGCTTCGATCAGGTCACCTTCCTGAATGTCGTTGTATCCTGCTATGGATAGACCGCAGTCGTAGCCATTAAGCACCTCCTTGACGTCATCCTTGAATCGCTTGAGCGAACCGAGTTCGCCTGTGTAGCGCACGATACCGTCGCGGATAAGACGCACTTTGCAAGCACGTTTGATCTTTCCTTCGCGGACGATTGCTCCGGCGATGGTGCCGACCTTGGATATCTTGTAGACTTGCAGCACTTCGGCCGTACCGGTGACTTCTTCCTTGATTTCCGGTGCGAGCATGCCTTCCATCGCATCCTTCACCTCCTCGATTGCCTGGTAGATGACAGAGTAGAGACGTATCTCCACGCCATCGTGCTCGGCTGCTCGGCGGGCTGCCTGGCTCGGGCGCACCTGGAATCCGATGATAAGGGCATCGGAAGCTGCAGCCAGAGCCACATCGCTCTCTGAGATTGCGCCTACGGCTTTGTGGAGCACGTTGACCTTGACCTCTTCGGTAGATAGCTTGATGAGCGAATCGGACAGAGCCTCGATAGAGCCGTCGACGTCGCCTTTGACGATGATGTTGAGCTCATGGAAGTTGCCGATCGCGCGTCGACGGCCGATCTCTTCAAGTCCGATACGCTTGTTGGTGCGCAGACCGAGTTCGCGCTGGAGTTGTTCGCGCTTGTTGGCGATTTCGCGGGCTTCCTGTTCGGTTGACATGACATTGAAAGTATCGCCTGCTGTTGGAGCTCCGTTCAGACCGAGAATTAGCACCGGGGTAGCCGGTCCGGCTTCTTTCACACGCTGGTTGCGTTCGTTGAACATGGCTTTGACTTTGCCGTAGTGGGCTCCGGCGAGGACGATGTCGCCTACGCGAAGTGTGCCGTTCTGTACGAGTACAGTGGCTACATAACCGCGACCTTTATCAAGCGATGATTCGATGATGGATCCGGTGGCAGGACGTGATGGATTTGCCTTGAGGTCGAGTAATTCTGCTTCGAGGAGCACTTTCTCCATCAGTTCGTTTACACCAAGACCTTTCTTGGCTGAAACATCCTGTGACTGGTATTTTCCTCCCCATTCCTCAACGAGGTAGTTCATCTGGGCAAGTTCTTCCTTGATCTTGTCGGGGTTGGCGGCAGGCTTGTCGATCTTGTTGATCGCGAATACGATCGGTACACCGGCTGCTGATGCGTGGTTTATGGCCTCGACTGTCTGTGGCATTACGTTGTCGTCGGCGGCAACGATGATGATACAGAGGTCGGTCACCTTGGCACCACGTGCACGCATTGCAGTGAACGCTTCGTGGCCCGGGGTGTCGAGGAATGTGATGCGGCGGCCATCACTGAGTTTCACGTTGTAGGCACCGATATGCTGTGTGATACCACCGGCCTCACCGGCAATCACATTGGCATTTCGGATATAATCGAGGAGTGATGTCTTGCCATGGTCTACGTGGCCCATTACGGTTACAATCGGCGGACGTGTCTCAAGGTCTTCTTCATTGTCCTCTTCCTGATGTATGGCTTCAACCACTTCGGCCGAAACGTATTCAGTCTGGAATCCGAACTCTTCAGCTACGATATTTATGGTCTCGGCGTCGAGGCGCTGGTTGATAGACACCATTACACCGAGGTTCATACATGTGGCGATTACCTGATTTATGGGAACGTCCATCATCACGGCGAGGTCGTTGGCGGTAACGAATTCCGTGAGTTTGAGCACTCGGCTTTCTGCTGCTTCTGCCTCGGCTGCCTCGCGTTCGCGTGAGTGGAATGCCTCGCGTTTCTCCTTGCGCCACTTTACGCCCTTCTTCTGGCCCTTATCTTTGTTGATGAGGCGTGCGAGGGTTTCTTTTACCTGCTTCTGTACATCTTCTTCGGATGCAGGGGCTTGCTGGGGTGCGTTGCGGCGGTTGCGGTCTTTGCCGTTGCCACCTTTGGCGTTGCGGTCGCGTGGTGGATTGTTGTTTCCGGCTGGGGCGTTGTTGCCTCGCTGGTTGTTGCCTCTGCCTTGTCCGGGCTGTTGCTGATTTGAGGTTTTCTCAATATCTATTTTCTCTTTGCCTATGCGGTTTCGGCGTTTTTTGCCTTGTGCGCTGTTGGCTACAGCCGACGCGCCGTTGGCTCCAGCTGTAGCTTTGGCATTCCGCTCGTTGCGGCGCTCCTCTTTTGTCTTGCGGCGTGGACGAGTGGACTGGTTTATTGCAGAGAGGTCAATCTTACCGATCACGTTGAGTTGCGGACCGCTATTAGGAAGAGTGGTGGTGAATATTTCCGGCTCATCCTTTTTCGGCTCGATTACAGGATCGGCTGCTTTGGGCTTCTGTTCGGTAGGGGCTGAGGTTTTAGGCGCATCCTTATCTTTAGCTTTTGATGAGGCGGCAACCTGAGGGGTGGGCTGCTTGGGCTTTTCCGGAGCTTGGGCTGGTGCCTGTGGTTTGGCCTCCGGTTTGCTGACAGGTTTTGGCTCCGCTTTTTCTGCGGTAGCCGGAGCCTTCACAACGGGGGGTTCCTGTGCTTTTGGAGCTTGGGGTTCGGCAACTTTCGGTTGGGGTTCAACCGGTGCTTTTTCTTGCTTAGGCTCCACAGCCTTGGGCTTCTCGGGTTCTTTCTGTTCAACGACAGTCTCGGCTTTTGGTGTGGCTTTGGGCGCAGGTGCCGGTTCGGGCTTTGTGCGCATTGGCTCTCCCTTTGAATCAAGGTCGATGTGGCCTACGATGGTCGGACGCACAGCCGGACCGATCTTGATTTCCTGCGGTTCCTGCACTGTTTCTTTAGCCGGACGTGTCGCTCTCTCTTTCTGGCGGTCGGACGAGAGCTTCTCCGACTTGCTTTTTTCGGCCTTGTCGCTACTGTATTCGGCCATGAGCATGCCATATGCTTTCTCGTCAATCCGTGCGTTGGGATTCATGTCGATGCTGATCCCTTTGGATTGAAGAAATTCAATTACAGTAGGAAGCGCGATGTTTAAGTCTTTTGCTACTTTGCTTATTTTTATATTCGCCATATAATGATTAGGGTGAATTTTGCGGTTGAAGGATGAGGAGCCGGGAGGGAGGTTGTCGGAGAGCGGAAGGTATGGGATTATTCTTCTTCAAACTCTGCCTTGAGGATTGAGAGGACGTTGTCGACGGTGTCTTCCTCAAGATCGGCTTTGTCGATGATTGCCTGACGATCCATGGCGAGGACATTCTTGGCTGTTACGCAACCGATGCTCTTCAGAGCGTCGATTACCCAGCCGTCGATTTCGTCTTTGAACTCATCGAGGTAGATGTCGTCGTTGAAGTCTTCGCCGTTGTCGCGGTATACGTCAATAACAAATCCTGTGAGTTTTGATGCAAGCTTTATATTAAGTGCATTCTTTCCGATGGCGAGGGGTACTTCCTCGGGGCGAAGGAATACTTCAGCGCGTTTCTCTTCCTCGTTAAGACGCATTGAAGAGATCTTTGCAGGTGAGAGTGCGCGCTGGATGAATAATTCGGTATTTTTGGTGTAGGGTATCACGTCGATATTCTCGTTGCGCAGCTCGCGGACAATGCCGTGGATGCGTGAACCCTTTACTCCGACGCATGCGCCTACAGGGTCGATATGGTCATCGTAGCTTTCGACAGCGATCTTGGCGCGTTCTCCCGGAATACGGGCTACGGCACGGATGTTGATAAGACCGTCGTGGATCTCGGGAACTTCAAGCTCGAAAAGGCGGCGCAGGAAATCCTCTGATGTGCGTGATACGATGATACGGATATTATTGTTTTTATTCTCGACTGTCTTGATGACGGCACGGATGTTCTCACCTTTGCGGAAGAAGTCGCCGGGTATGGCCTCTGAACGGGGCAGAAGGAGTTCGTTGTCCTCTGAATCAAGAAGAAGTGTCTCTTTGCTCCATGTTTGGTATACCTCGCCATTGACAAGTTCGCCCTCGCGGTCCTTGAACTGTGCGAAGATAGCTTCTTTCTGCAGATCGAGGATTTTTGACTGAAGAGTCTGGCGTAGGTTGAGGATGGCGCGACGGCCGAATTTCTCGAAAATGATTTCGCGGGTGTGCTCGTCGCCGACCTCTACATCGGGATTATTGTCGGCGCGGGCATCGGATATTGCGATCTGTGTATATGGGTTCTGTACCTCTCCGTCGGGAACAACCTCAAGGTTCTGGAATATCTGTACGTCGCCTTTGTCAGGGTTCATGATCACGTCGAGATTCTCGTCGGTACCAAACATCTTGGCAAGCACGTTGCGGAATGACTCTTCAAGAACAGAGATCATTGTGGTCTTGTCGATGTGCTTGAGTTCCTTAAACTCGGCGAAACGTTCCACCATGTTGGTGGATTCCTCTTTCTTAGCCATAGGGGATATGTGGTGTTGTGTTATTTGAATTCGATGAGATATTTTACATATTTACACTCGGCAGGGGTGAGTGTGGTGGTCTGCTCAACCTCGACAGGTTTTTTCTTGCCGGGTTCTTTGACCTTTGCGGTTGTGGTCAGTGTGAAGGAATCATCGGTGTCGCTGACGGCGGAGAGTGTGCCTTTAAGTTTGCGTCCGTCGAGGGTGAGTACCTCTACTGGATTTCCTAGATTTTTTAGATATTGTCCACGTACCTTAAACGGAGATGTCAGCCCGGCGGATCCTACTTCGAGCTCATAGTCCTCGACGTCGCGGTCGAACTTATCTTCAATCGCGCGTGTGATCGCCACGCATTGGTCTATGTCGACGCTGTCTTGGCTATCTACCTCGACAACAATGGAATTGCCCGGACGCACCTCTACATCCACCAGAAACAAGGGTGTGCCTTCTATGGCAGAGTTGACAGTGGTTATGAGCAGATCTTTATCAATCATATTATGTATTTATATACAATCGGAGGGGACTTGCGGTCCCCTCCGAGCTCGTTTATGCTGCAAATTTACTAATTCTATTATTAAATAGCAAATAAGTGCAAGTGGAGATGAGGTGAGATGGTTGATTGGATGCTTTATTTAAGAAAATTTAACTTATTTTACTTCTTTTACGAGGAATATCTCGGTAGGGAAGTGGTCGGAATATCCGTTGAGAAACTGTCCACGTGAGAATGTGCGCAGTGGATAATTTTTGTATTGTCCGGATTTTGTGCGCAGGAACGGGAAGTTGTGTACGGTAGCTTTCCAGTATTGCATTCCGTCGGGGAGGCCGGGAAGGAGATTGCCTGATACGATAATCTGGTCAAAAAGGTTCCATTCACCTTTGTAGCAGAGGGTGCCTACGCCATTGTCGAGTATCCACCAGAAGGGATTGTAGAACCCGTGGGGTTGGGCTTGGTCGCGGTCGCGTACCGCACCAAGGGCCTCGGCACATGATTTGTCGGATGGGTCGTCGTTAAGGTCGCCCATCACGATCACTCCCTGGTTGGGGTTGACTCTCCATAAGGAGTCGGCGATGGCTTTTGATAGGCGTCCTGCCGCTTCGCGTAGGGGGCTTGACTCTTTCTGTCCTCCCAGACGCGACGGCCAATGGTTTACGATGATGCTTACCGGGGCGTCGAGCAATGATCCTGATACGACAAGTTGATCGCGTGTGAGGAAGTCTGGATTGTCGGGGATGACGAGGCGATGGTTGTTGACGCTCTCAAGTGAGAAGAATATGGGATTGTAAAGCAGTCCGACATCGACACCGCGTCTGTCGGGAGAGTCGTGATGCACGATTTCAAGATGCCATGGCTCACGGCCTGAGGCTATGAGTGAGTCGTCGATGGCTTTTACAAGGTCTTCGATCACGCTTTTGTTCTCAATCTCGCTGATGCCGATGATGCCTGGACCATAGGGTGTCTCTGGAGTATTGAACGAAGAGATTGCGCGAGCGAGGTTGCCGATCTTCTTCCAATATTTATCGGAGTTCCACATTTTTGCGCCTTCTGGCGAAAATTCGAGATCATACTTGCCGTTGGCGTTGATTGTGTCGAACAGGTTTTCGAGGTTGTAAAATGCAACTCCGGCTACAAGATACTGCTTTGCGGCGGAGTTTGAACCATCGTTGTCTGAATTTGGAATTGCGCTGCCTGTGAGAGTTGCCGCGATCAATCCTAAAATCGAAAGAAAAATAAGTTTACGCATGATATGAATATGTATGAGCGGTATACTATGAGATTTTAGGTCGCTAAATTACACAAAAAATTGTAAATTTGCAGAAATTTTCCACTATGGACATATTGATAATCAATGGCCCGAACCTCAATCTGTTGGGTGTGAGGGAGCCGGGTATTTACGGCAAACGCGATTTTGAAAGCTATCTTGAGGAGTTGCGCAAGCGCTATCCGGAGCATGTGTTGCACTACTGTCAGAGCAATCATGAGGGTGATATACTTGACCGGCTGCAGGAGTATGGTTTCGGACGCGTCGGTGGTATTGTGCTCAATGCCGGAGCCTTTACACATACCTCTCTTGCGATCGCTGACTGTATCTCGGCGCTTACAGTACCTGTGGTGGAAGTTCACATCAGTAATGTCCATGCACGTGAAGCGGTGCGGCATCATTCCATGATTTCCGGCGTGTGCCGTGGCGTGATCGCCGGATTTGGGCTTGATAGCTATCGTCTGGCGATAGAGGCATTGTTAGAGCTTGCTTAAACTTAATTTATATTCGGTATCGGATGAACGTCGGAGCGACGTGTCGCGTTAGAGAGATTGAAACACTTATTTGAAGGATGAATAAATTTACAAAAATAGTCGCTACTATATCTGACAAGCGATGTGATGTGGAATTTCTGCGTGAACTTTATGCTAATGGTATGAATGTGGTGCGCATGAATTCAGCACATCTGGAGCTTGATGGATTCAAAAGAATAATAGAAAATGTAAGGGCGGTGTCGTCGTCGATAGGTATTTTGATGGATACGAAAGGTCCGGAAATACGTACCACAACTAATCTCAATGATGAAGAGATTGAATATCGTCCCGGTGATAAGGTGGTGTTTACCGGAGATCCTGAGGGCTATACGACTCATGGCCATATATGCTTGTCGTACAGAAATATCGCCGATGATCTGCGGGAAGGTGCACGTATACTTATAGATGATGGTGAACTGTCGTTTTCGGTAGACTGTATAGATGGTGGAAACCTCTATGCAACAGCAGAGAATGGTGGTACCCTCGGATCGCGCAAGAGCGTAAATATACCTGGATTCAAGATTGCACTGCCGTCGCTGACTGAGCGTGACCGACGCAATATCGGTTATGCTATCGATATGGATGTGGATTTTATCGCCCACTCGTTTGTGCGCAGCGCTGATGATGTGCGGGATATACAGAAGATACTTGATGAGCGGAAGTCTCATATCAAGATTATCTCTAAAATTGAAAATCAGGAGGGTATTGATAATTTCGATGAGATTCTGGATGCCTCATATGGCATTATGATAGCCCGAGGTGATCTTGGTATAGAGGTTGCCGCCGAGCGTATTCCTGTCATTCAGAATGAACTTATCCAGAAATGCGTGGCCGCGCATAAGCCGGTTATCGTGGCTACTCAGATGCTCCATTCGATGATAAGCAATCCGCGTCCTACTCGTGCCGAGGTGAGCGATATCGCCAATGCCGTGACGCAGCATACCGATGCGTTGATGCTCAGTGGTGAGACGGCTTATGGACGCTATCCGGTTGAGGCTATATCGACTATGGCGCGTGTGGCTTCGGAGATGGAGAAGGCGCTGGCTGGCAAACGTCCTACTCCGGCGATGGAACCAGATGTCACCTCTTTTCTGGCCCGGCAGGCAGTAGCCTCTACTGTTGTGCTTGGCACGCGTGCTATCTTGACCGACAGCTATACTGGCCGCACGGCGCGGTATATATCATCGTATCGCGCAAGCTATCCTACATTGGCTATATGTTATTATCCATATGTGGTGCGACTGCTTGCGCTCAGTTATGGTGTTGACGCACTGTATCAGGCGCGTATGGAGACCACGCGTGTGTATTTGCAGAACGCTCTTACCCATTTGATTGAGGGCGAACGCCTCACACTTGACGACAAGATTGCATATCTCGGTGGTTCGTTTGGCGAGGGCCACGGTACGTCGTTTCTGGAGATAAACAGCGTTAAAGCGATTATGGAGAATTTCCATTCGTATACAATTCCAAATCTTGAAGATGCAGCCGCACGATCCTGATACCGAACGATACATTCTCGAGCATATTGATGCTGAACCTCCGGTGCTCGCCGACCTTAATCGCACGACGCATGTCAGATGTCTGTATTCCAATATGTGCTCCGGACATTTACAGGGGCGTATATTGAAGATGCTGATGCGTATGATAAAGCCAAGGCGTGTGCTTGAACTGGGTACGTTTACGGGTTATTCGGCCCTATGTCTTGCAGAAGGGCTGGAGGATGGATGTGAGGTGCATACGGTTGAGATTAACGACGAACTTACCGATATGATTACGGATTATTTTGAGAGAACCGGGTATGAATCACGGATCCATCTGCATATAGGTGATGCGTCTGATATTGTTCCTGCCATAAGCCGTGAGCCGTGGGATGTGGTGTTTATTGATGCCAATAAACGCACATATTGTGAATATTATCGCATGGTGTTTCCATTGGTGCGTCCTGGTGGTTTTATCCTGGCTGACAATACGTTATGGTATGGTAAGCTCGCTGATGGTAGCGCTAATGACGCACAGACGCAAGGTATCATGATGTTTAATGAAATGGTAGCCAAGGATGAACGTGTCGAGAAGGTGATCTTGCCGTTGCGTGATGGACTTACGGTGATATGGAAGAAGTATTGAGCAAATTGAGGCTTAATTGCGTTATAATTATATTAATGTAGAATATTAAAGACAACAATATATGGAAACAACTCGTCAAGCTAAAATATCACGTCTGCTTCAGAAGGAGTTAAGTGAGATTTTCCGCATGCAAACTGCAAAGTTGCGCGGTGTGCTGGTTTCGGTAAGCGCTGTGCGTGTTTCGCCGGATTTGAGTATCGCGCGTGCGTATCTGTCTGTATTCCCTTCTGACAAAGCTAAGGAGATACTAGATAGTATCAATCATAATGCGAAGACAATACGCTATGAATTGGCACAGAAGGTGAGATATCAGTTGCGCAAGACTCCGGAATTGGCGTTCTATCTTGATGACTCTCTTGATTATCTGGAGAATATCGACAATCTGCTTAATCAGGATAAGATGGCTCATCCTGGTCATCATGATGAGGAGGCTTCAGATGAGGCATAGTGATATTTTTTTCTTACATGCTATTGATTCTCTTTGATTGATGGTAGCGCTACGTATTGCTCTCCGCTATCTGTTTTCGAAAAAATCACATAATGCGGTCAATGCAATCTCCATTATCTCGGTAGTGGGGATAGCATTGGCCTCGTTGGCTATTGTGTGTATATTGTCAGTGTTTAATGGATTTTCTGATCTGGCGCTTAGGCAGGCATCGGTACTTTCTCCTGACCTGTTGATTGAGCCTGTGGCCGGAAAAGTGATGGTTGGTTCAGATTCGTTATGCGGTATTGTAAGAGGCGTGCGCGGCGTTGTGCTTGCAGAACCGGTTGTGGAGGAGCGAGCGTTGGCTATTAGTGGTGCGCGGCAGATGCCGGTGCGTTTAAAGGGCGTGACAGAACGCTATGGGCAGATGACTGATATTGATAGAGTGGTAAAGGAGGATGGAACTTTTTTGCTCCATGATAGCATCGCCGGCGATGTCGCTGCTTTAGGTGTTGGCGTGGCATTGGGTCTTGAGGCTCGTCCGTCGTTGCTCAGTCGGGTGGAACTTTATGTCCCTCGTAGGATTGGTAGGATTAATCCGGCAAATCCGGCGGCATCGTTCCGGGCTGATACGTTGTTGGTGGGTGGAGTGTTTCAGACTGAGCAGGCGGAAAGTGATGCCGATCTCGTGATTGCCGGTATCGATGTTGTCAGGCAATTGCTGGAGTATGATGATGAGGCGACGGGTATTGAGGTTAAAGTGGATGGTAGGGATGATGGAGCTGTGTTGTCTGAGATCAAATATCTGCTGGGTAGCGGATATGTTGTCAGGGATCGTGTTGAACAGCAGGAGGAGGCGTTTAGAATGATTGCTGTTGAGAAATGGGTGACATTTTGCATGCTTGCTTTTATATTGATGATAGCATCGTTTAATGTTGTATCTACGCTGTCGATGCTCGTGATTGAGAAGGACGACGATGCGCGCACTCTTTTCGCGCTTGGAGCTTCTTCGGGTGTGGTTACACGTATATTTATGATAGAGGGATGGCTCATCTCATTTTTAGGAGGGGTGCTGGGAGTTGTTGTTGGGGCGATCTTATGTATAGCTCAGGAGTGGTTTGGGTTTATACGTCTTGGTGGTGATCATGAAATGATGACGACTGACGTATATCCTGTGCGTCTTGATATGTTAGATTTGTGTGCTGTCCTCGGATTGGTTGCTGTAGTTGGTTTTGTGGTATCATCGCTTACTGCTGTTTTCGCAAAGTCACGTTTTTTGCGGCAGGTGGATTTTGTCGCATAATTAGGAGGAGTGATATATTATTAATTTACGCTTTATATATCCTGAGATAGTTACGCAGGTTTGTCGTTAGTGTGAATGGATGTTAAAAGTATTTTTGGATTTTGTTGGTTAGCAGAAAGTTGGTTGTTCGGCTATGTTTTACAG